>NZ_CAXUCH010000015.1:27646-39820 GCF_964249325.1 uncultured Mycobacterium sp.
TCTGGGCAACCTGGTCGAACTGGCCGTCGCGCATGAATTCGACGAATCCGTCGAGGTTGGCCAAAAACGGTGCCTCGCTGCTGCCGATTGACACCCGCTCAGCGGTCAGGGTGTTGCGGCTGACCTCCCAGCCTCGGTTGATCTCACCGAGCACGCAGTCGTCGGGCACGAACACGTCGTCGATGAAGACGGTGTTGAACATCGCGCCGCCGGTCAGTTCGCGCAGCGGCTTTACTTGGACGCCTTCACTTTTCATGTCCAACAGGAAATAGGTGATCCCGTTGTGCTTGGGCGCGGTGGGCTCGGTGCGGGCCAGCAGCGCCCCCCAGTCGGAGAACTGCGCGGCAGTGGTCCAGATCTTCTGCCCGGTGATGCGCCAACCGCCCTCGGCTCGGGTCGCCTTGGTGCTCAGCCCGGCCAAATCTGACCCGGCACCCGGCTCGGAAAACAGCTGGCACCACGTGATTTCGCCGCGGAACGTCGCGGGCAGGAACCGCTGCTTCTGCTCGTCGGTGCCGAACGCCACGATCGACGGGACGATCCACGACGCGATCCCGATCTGCGGGCGCTTAACCCGTCCCGCGCTGAACTCCTGCTCGATGATGATCTGCTCGACCGGGCTGGCCGCCCGGCCCCAGGGTTTCGGTAGATACGGCAGCACCCAGCCGCCCTCGGCGATGGCGACCTTGCGTTCTTCGCGGGGCATCGCCTTGAGCGCGGCGACGTCGGCCCGGACCTCGGACCGCAGCTTCTCGGTCTGCGGATCCAGGTCGATGTTGAGCTTGCGCATCCCCGTGCCGGTCGCAGTGTCGACCACCCGCTGGGGGTAATCGGCGCGGCGGCCGAAGGACGCGGCCAGGATCAGCGCGCGGCGGTAGTAAACGCCTGCATCGTGCTCCCAGGTGAAGCCGATGCCGCCGTGCACCTGGATGCAGTCCTGGGTGCAGCGCTGCGCGGCCGCCGGGGCCAGCGTCGCCGCCACCGCGGCGGCGAAGTCGACTGCGGAACTTGCGGTGTCCCAGCTGTTTTGGCGTGCCTCGTCGATTGCGCGGGCAGCGTCCCACACCGCGGCGGTGGCCCGCTCGGTATCGGCGATCATCTCGGCGCACTTGTGCTTGACGGCCTGGAACTGGCCGATCGGCCGGCCGAACTGTTCGCGGATCTTGGCGTATTCCGACGCGGTGTCGGTGGCCCACCGCGCCACACCGATGGCCTCAGCCGACAGCAAAGTCGACATCAGCGCATAGGCGGTGCTCGTCTTGAGGTTGCTCAGCATGGCATCGTCGCCGACCTCGACGGCGTTGGCGCGCACATGCGCGATTGGCCGCAGCGGGTCGATGCTTTTTACGGGTTCGATCTCGAGTTGTTCGGAGCGCAGCACGATCCACTCTTCGCCGCTGTCGATAGCCACCGGCAGCACCAGCAGTGACGCCTGAGCCGCCGCCGGGACCGCCCGCACCTCGCCGCGAATCACCAGCCCCGTTTCGGACTGCGCGTGCCGGGTGGCGGTGAGCCCCGAGCCCAGTGCGTACGCGGCGATGGCGGCGCCGGACGCCAGCTCGGCCAGCACCTTGGCATCCGGGTCATGCGCGGAAATGAGCGCGCTGGCGATCGCCGACGGCACGAACGGGCCTGGCACCGCACCGTAGCCGAATTCGGCTAACACGATCGCCAATTCGAGGATGCCGAAACCCTGGCCACCGACCGATTCAGCCAGGTGTACCCCCTGCAGACCCTGGTCCGCGGCGGCCCGCCAGTACGGCGGGGGATTCTCGAACGGGGTTTCTGGCGTTGTTTCGAGCGCCTCGTGCAGCACCTCCGACGGCGCCACCCGCGCCACCAGCGACCGTACGGAGCTGGCCAGGTCTTGATGCTCAGGAGCGATTGCGATCGGCATTGTTCGCCTTCCCTCGGTGACCTTCCCAATCTAATAACCGGTCGGTTGGTTGACTACATCGGCCAGCGGCTGTTCGTCGGGGAGGCGGCGGCAGTTCGGGGCGGCTTCGGCTAGGTAGCGGCGCATGATGTCGACCGTCCGGCGACGATGCGGGCCACGCGCGGCGTTGACCAGCACCGCATCCGGCCTCATCCACGCCAGCGCATCACGGCCGAGCAGCTCTTCGGTGTCAGGTGTCAACGGCAGATGCAGCGACACGAGGTCGCCGGTAGCCAGCAGCTCGAGCAATGACCGCCAATCTGGCGAAATGCGCCGGAACCCTCAGCGCCACCGCTTGGCGATCCACTTGGCGATGGTGTCGGCCTGCTCGCTGCGCGCCCCCGGGGTGGTGAAGTAGTGGTCGGTGTCGATCGAGACCTGTGTCTTATCGGTAGTGCCCAACGCGTCGTAAATGCGTTGGGCGTCCGAGGGAAAGACTCCGGTATCCGCCTCGGCGTTGACTACCAGCGCCGGACAGGTGACGCGGGCCAGATGCGGCTCGGCCCTGGTCTGCGCGGTCCGCAGGCTCCACATGCCGAGCCAGTTGCGCAGGGTGCACGCGGCCGCGATCCCATGTGCGGAGCGGTTGGCCTTGGCCGGGACGCCGGCATAACACATGTTGGGCTGACGCTTGGTCGGCTCGATGCTGGGATCGACCATGCGCGGATCAGCCCAGGTCCGCATCACAGTGAATGGCCGATCCGAGAAACCAGCTGCCCGAACCCTTTTCAGCTCTTTTTCCGCCCAATCGGTGATGGCGTGGTTGCGAGCGACCTGCGCTGTTCGGTAGCGGTTGACGAACTCCGGCGAGTACGGCGGGCCGTTGCGCTCGTTGAACAGGTCCAGTTCGGGATCGGTGGCGACCGGGTCGGTTTCGTCGACGACGGCGGCGTCCATCCATGCGGTCAGCACATCGGGGCGCCCGGGATGGGCAGCGCTGGCGACATAGCCGTCGGCTGGAAGCAAATCGGTGAGCCCGGCCGCTGGCCGCATGCCCGGCAACGCGGTCACGTTCGGTTCCACCGCCTGCGACTGGTAGGCGGCCATCAGTGACCCGCCGCCGGAATTACCCAGCAAGACAATAGTTTCCACGCCCTGAACGTCACGCAGCCAGCGGACGCCGACACCGATGTCGACCAGCGCGTGGTCGAGCAGGAAACTGCTCTCAAAGCCGCGAAAGCGGGTGTTCCAGCCGAGGAATCCGATGCCGCGGGTGGCCATGTAGTCGGCCAGATAATGCTCAGAGAAGTCGATCTGGTAGTGGGTGGCGATGATGGCCACCTTCGGTTTGCGGCCCACGCCGCGGTGATACAGCCCCTGGCACGGGTGCCCGCCGGCGCCCGCGCGCCGGGCGGTGGGTGAGGGCAGCCCGATGAACTCGCGGATCACGCCGGGCGTCCCGGATGCACGAGTCATGTCAGCGGACCTCCCTTGGTCGATGGCCCGACCGAAAACATTGGCCAACGTCTGCGATGACCGCGGGCGGCGGCCTCAACCGCAGCCGGTGTCCTCCGGCCCCGGTACGACAGCATCTCTGCGCGCTGGCCCGGTTCCTCGGACACCGTCGACACCCCCGCGCCTCCTCTCGTGGTGTTGGACGGATTATCGCGGGCCTGAGCTGGCTACGAGACCAGAATGTGGCGAACCTGGTGGTAACTTGAGTCCACGGTCTTGGCCAGACCGCCGGATGCGTCTCGGAATCCACGGGGGCCGCGATGATCAAGCCACACAACACCAACACCGAATTCGAATTGAGCGGGATCAACCACGTCGCTCTGGTGTGTTCGGATATGGCCCGCACCGTGGACTTTTACACCAACGTGCTCGGCATGCCGTTGATCAAATCGCTCGATTTGCCCAATGGTCAGGGGCAGCATTTCTTCTTCGACGCCGGCAACGGCGATTGTGTGGCGTTCTTCTGGTTTGCCGATGCGCCGGACCGGGTGCCGGGCATCTCGTCGCCGGCGGCCATTCCGGGCATAGGGGATATCACCAGCGCGGTCAGCACCATGAACCATCTTGCTTTCCACGTCCCGGCCGAGAAGTTCGACGCCTACCGTCAGCGGCTCAAGGACAAAGGTGTGCGGGTCGTCCCGGTGCTCAACCACGACGAAAGCGAAATGCAGGTTTCACGCACCCTGCATCCCGGCGTCTATGTCCGCTCGTTCTACTTCCAGGACCCCGACGGGATCACGCTCGAGTTCGCTTGCTGGACAAAGGAATTCGGCGAAAGCGATGCGCAAGCCGTCCCCAAGACCGCAGCTGACCGGCGCGTGCCGGCTGCGCCGTAGCGTCGTCTAATCGCGGTAGAGGCTCGGATCGCCGAGTTCGTCGAGCAGCGAAGCGAGGTGGTCGACGAGCTGCTCGGCGGTTAGGCGTACCTGTCCGGCCAGCCAGGCGCCCAGCGTTTGCGCGACGCCGCCGACGACGAAATGCGCGGCGGCTTTGATGCGGTCGTTTTCCGGCATCCGCAAGGCGCTTCCCACGTGGTGGCCGGACAGCATCGCGAACAGCGCGCTGGATTCGACCCGCTTGCGAACCAACACGGCGTTGGCCAGCTGCGCACTGAACAGCAGCCGCCCGATACGGGGGTCGCCGGCAATAGTACGCACGAGGTTGGCCATGCCCGCACGGGTTTGTTCACGGGGTGAGGCGGCGGCGACCGCGGCCTGCGTGGTGGCGGCCAGATCGGCGATTACCCAATCGAACACCGCGCTGACGAACTCGTCTTTGTCGGCGAAGCTTTCGTAAAAATAGCGGGCGGCCAAGCCCGCTCGACGGCAGATTGCGCGGACGGTCAACTCGGTTGTGTCATCCCCCCCGAGCAGATCCAGGCCGGCGGACATCAGCCTGCGCCGGCGCTCGGCAAGCCGGTCGGCGGCGTCGACCCCGCGATATGGCCGCACTTGCGCGGTGTCGGCTAACCCGGATTTGGCAGCCATGGGGCACCATCTTGACATCGCTGCCCGGCACACGGCAATGTCAGGAAACAAGCGTTCTCACAATTAGTGGGCAGGTGTGGCTATGACGGTCAGCGAACCCATCCAGCACGTCGAGCGCCCAATCGCTGACCGGCCGGTCCGGAAGCCACCGCGTCGCAGAGCGCCGCGGGCCGGTATCGACGACGGCTTGATGGGCGTGGCGCTGCTGGCCGGGCCCGCCAACGTGATCATGCAGTTGGGCCGCCCAGGTGTCGGTTACGGCGTGCTGGAAAGCCGGGTAGAAAGCGGGCGCGTGGACCTGCATCCGATTAAGCGGGCCCGCACCACGTTCACCTATCTCGCGGTGGCCGCCGCCGGCACCGAGGCTCAAAAGGCTGCCTTCCGCCGCGCGGTCAACCGCGCGCACGCCCAGGTGTACTCCACACCCGATAGCCCCGTGCAGTACCACGCGTTCGACCCCGACCTGCAGCTATGGGTAGGGGCGTGTCTGTACAAGGGCGCCGTCGATATCCACCGCATCTTCGTCGGCGAGATGGACGACGAGGAGGCCGAACGCCACTATCACGAGGGGATGGCGTTGGGCACCACGCTTCAGGTTCCGCCGGAAATGTGGCCGCCGGATCGGGAGGCTTTCGACAAGTACTGGCGCGAGTCGCTGGCCAAGGTGCACATCGACGACGCCGTGCGCGACTACCTGTATCCGATCGCTGTGGGCCGGCTGCCCGGCATGATGCTGCCCGGCCCGCTGCAGCGCTGGTTGGACGGTATCGGGCTGCTGATCACCAGCGGCTTTCTGCCGCAACGGTTCCGCGACGAGATGCAGTTTCCGTGGGACGCCGCCAAGCAACGGCGTTTCGACCGGCTGATGGCCGTGCTGCGCAGGGTCAACAGCCTCATGCCGCGGTTCGTGCGGCAGTTCCCGTTCAATGTGTTGCTGTGGGATCTCGACCGGCGGATCAGGACGGGTCGCCCACTGGTCTGACGGCGTTCGAGTCATGCCCGCCGACTCGGCACGGCGTGGATAGCCGTGCTAAGCACTTTGGCGTAAGGTCGGTCGAGTGCGTAGCGAAAGGGATACCTGGGACATCACGACAAGTGTCGGTTCGACCGCGTTATTCGTGGCCACCGCAAGAGCATTGGAGGCGCAGAAGCCTGACCCGTTGGCTATCGACCCGTACGCCGAGGTGTTCTGCCGCGCGGTGGGCGGCCCCGCGGCGGACGTCCTCGACGGTCAAGCGCCCGAACATCCGCTGAAGACAGCGGACTTCGGCGAACATTTCGTGAACTTCCAGGCGGCGCGCACGAAGTATTTCGATGAGTATTTCGGCCGCGCCGCAGATGCGGGCGTGCGGCAGATCGTCGTCTTGGCTGCTGGGCTGGACTCGCGGGCCTACCGATTGCCGTGGCCCGACGGGACAACGATCTTCGAGCTGGACCAACCGCAGGTGCTGGAGTTCAAACGCGAGGTGCTCGCCCAACACGGCGCGAAGCCCAACGCCGAGCGCCGCGAGGTAGCCGTTGACCTGCGCGAGGATTGGCCACAAGCGCTGCGCGACAGCGGGTTTGACCCCGCCAAGCCGTCGGCCTGGATTGTCGAGGGTCTGCTGATCTACCTGCCGGCCAGCGCGCAGCAGCAGCTGTTCACCGGCCTGGACGCGCTGGCCGCCCCCGGCAGCCATGCGGCCATCGAAGACGGGGCGCCGCTGCCGCCCGAGGAATTCGCGGCCAAAGTCGAGGAAGAACGCGCCGCTGCCGCGCAGGGCGACCAGCGCCTGTTCTTCCAGCTGGTTTACAACGAACAATTCGCGCCCGCCGACCAATGGCTCGGCGAGCACGGCTGGAGCGCGGTCCCGACACCGCTGGCCGATTATTTACGGCAAGTCGGGCGACCGGTACCCGGCCCGCATACCGAAGCTGGGCCGATGATCGCCCGCAACACCCTGGTCAGCGCCGTCAAGTGCTGAACTCTCGCCGCGCTGCGTTTAGGGTGTCGTCGTGCATCTTCTGTTCACGTACGGCACCTTGCGTGACCCCGATGTCCAACGCTCGTTATTCGGCCGGCTCATCCCCTGCGACGACGACTCGCTACCCGGTTTTCGGGTCGATCAGGTCACGATCACCGATCCGGCAGTCGTTGCCACCAGCGGCTCCGACATCCACCCCATTCTGCGGCCCGGCACAGCGCACGACGTCGTCGCCGGAGCCTGTCTGCAACTCAGCGACGACGAACTTGCCGCCGCCGACCGCTACGAGGTCGACGACTACACCCGGATCCCGGTCACCCTGACCTCCGGCCGCAAGGCATGGGTGTACGTCTGCGCCGAGATTGCGCACACGCGGTACTGACAGCGCACGCCCCGACGATGCCTACACGATCGTGTTTGCAAACAGGCGCGGGATGCAAGCTTGACGAAAACTGGGAATCTCCGCATGGTTTGGTCATACCGGCCAGACCATGCGGTTCGTCGAGCCCGAGTACAGATAGCCTGGCTTGCAGATTTGTTGGTCAACGACGACCTTTGATCGGCTCGGCTAGTCCAGGTTTCGGGCGCCGCACCACGCAGTGATGTCTGCTGCGAGGGATCCGTAAAGCGCCCGCAACATCGGTTACCGATGCCGAAACATCCCCGTCGCACGATTGTGCACTGATTTGGCCTGCGCATCAGGAAGGAGTACGCGTGGTTGCCGAGCCCGGCACGGACACCGTCGATACTCTGTGCGCTTACTGCGGAGTCGGATGCGGCATGGTTCTGCAAGTCGGCATGGATGCTGCTATTGGACGCCGCCGGGTAACCAAATCCACCGGCCAGAAGACCCACCCGGCCAACTTCGGACGATTGTGCACAAAGGGCGCGACGACCGCCGACATGCTCGCCGCGCCGGGTCGCATGGAATCGGCGTACGTGCGTCCCGGTCGCGGCGAACCGACCCATCCCATTGACGTCGATGCCGCTATCATCCACTGCGCCAACCGGTTACGAGCAGTCGTCGACGAACACGGGCCGGACTCCGTCGCGTTGTATGTCTCCGGGCAGATGTCGCTTGAGGCCCAATACCTGGCCAACAAGCTGGCCAAGGGCTTCCTCGGCACCAACCAGATCGAGTCGAACTCGCGGCTGTGCATGGCCAGCGCCGGCAGCGGCTACAAGCAATCACTGGGTGCCGACGGGCCGCCAGGCTCATACCAAGACTTCGATCAGGCCGACGTGTTCTTCGTGATCGGCGCCAACATGGCCGACTGCCACCCGATCCTGTTCTTGCGCATGATGGATCGGGTCAAGGCTGGCGCCAAACTGATCGTTGTCGACCCACGTCGCACGGCGACCGCCGAGAAGGCCGACCTGTTCCTACAGATCAATCCCGGCACCGATCTCGCGCTGCTCAACGGACTGCTGCACCTGATCGTCGAGAACGGCCATACCCACCCGCCGTTCATCGCCGAGTTCACCGAGGGCTGGGAGGTGATGCCGAGCTTCCTCGAGCAATACCAGACCGCGAAGGTCAGCGACATCACCGGCATCCCAGAGGAACAGATCAGAACAGCCGCCCGGTGGATCGGCGAAGCCGCAAATTGGATGAGCTGCTGGACGATGGGACTCAACCAGAGCACCCATGGCACCTGGAACACCAACGCGATCTGCAACCTGCACCTGGCCACCGGCGCTATCTGCAAACCGGGGAGTGGCCCGTTTTCGCTGACCGGGCAACCCAACGCCATGGGCGGCCGGGAAATGGGATACATGGGTCCGGGCCTACCCGGGCAGCGATCGGTGACATGCGACGCTGACCGGGCGTTCGTCGAGGACCGATGGGGTATTCCGCGCGGGTCGCTGCGCGCCGATGTCGGCGGTGGCACCATCGACATGTTCTTCCGCATGGCCGACGGGCACATCAAGGCCTGCTGGATCATCTGCACCAACCCGGTTGCGAGCGTGGCTAATCGGAAGACCGTGCTGGCCGGTTTGGAGAAGGCCGAACTGGTGATTACCCAAGACGCATTCTTGGCGACCGAAACCAATGAGTACGCCGACGTGCTGCTGCCGGCGGCGCTATGGACGGAATCCGAAGGGGTGATGGTCAACTCGGAACGCAATCTCACCCTCTTCCAGCAAGCCGTGGGTCCACCCGGGCAAGCGCTGCCCGATTGGCAGATCATCGCCCGAATCGCTTGTGAGATGGGATATGCGGACTCGTTCACCTACAGCTGTGCGGAGGAGGTATTCACTGAGATCAAGCAGTTCTACAACCCGGCCACCGGCTACGACCTTCGTGGCATCACCTATGAACGACTGCGCCAGACACCGATCCAGTGGCCGTGCCCACCCGGCAGCACAACCGACCGCAGCCCCATCCGCTACCTCAATGACGGTGTGAGCCAGACACAGCTAGTCCGTGACGACGGCAGCGTGCCTCGGCTGGCGTTCCCGACACCGAGCGGCCGCGCCAGGTTCTTCGCCCGCCCGCACCTGCCGCCGGAGGAGATGCCCGACGACGATTACCCGTTCTTGCTGAACACCGGACGGCTGCCGCACCAGTGGCACACAATGACCAAAACCGGCAAGGTTGACAAGCTCAACAAGCTCAATCCCGGCCCGTTCATAGAGATCCATCCCGATGACGCCGCCCGGTTGCAGATTGCGGACGACGACCCGGTCGAGATCGCCTCCCGCCGCGGCCGCGCGGTACTGCCCGCTGTGATCAGCGACCGCGTGCGACCCGGCAACTGCTTTGCTCCTTTTCACTGGAACGACGCTTTCGGCGAATACCTGTCCATCAATGCCGTCACCAACGACGCGGTCGACCCGATATCTCAACAACCGGAATACAAGGCGTGCGCGGTCACCCTCACCAAAGTCGCCACGGTTGGGCGCGGCGATGCTGCAGCCGAACCAGATCAGCCGGTCGCGGAGGAAATCAGAGTGTCGCAGCTCGACACCCTCACCGAATTGTTCGGTCTGACAGACGAACCCAGACCGCAGTTCGCTCCGCTCGAGCGCTCCTACCTTGCTGGGATGCTGACCGCGCTACGATCCGACGCCGGCCGGCGGACACCAGGCGTGCCGACGCTGCCCGCCAGCGCACCGTTCGAGCCCAGCACCCGGACGTGGGTGGACGGTGTGCTGGCCGGCCTATTTGCGCGCACCACAATAGCCGGTCCGTGCGCGTCGCCGAGCCCAGGCGGCGACCTGCCACCGAGCCCGGTCGCGGATACGCCCGAGCGCGCACCGATTATGGTGCTGTGGGCTTCGCAGACCGGAAATGCCGAAGCGGTGGCCACCGATGTTGCTGCACAATTACGTGCGGCTGGGCTACCGGTTGCGTTGCACGTGATGGACGACTTTGCTGTGGGTGACCTGCCGGGCATCCAGCAGCTGCTGCTGGTCACCAGCACGACCGGTGACGGCGAGCCACCGGATAACGGCACCGCACTGTGGGAAGCGTTATTGGCGCCGAGCGCACCAACACTCACGGAAACCCGCTACTCCGTGCTCGCGCTGGGCGACTCCAGCTACGACGACTTCTGCGGTCACGGACGCAAACTCGACGCGCGCTTCGCCGAGCTGGGTGCCACCCGCATGGTCGAGCGGGTCGACTGCGAACCGGAGTACGAAGAAGCGGTTGCCGGGTGGCTCAGCGAGGTGTTGCGTGAACTGAGCCGCCAACCGGCGCTTGTCGGGGGCGATACGGCCGCCGCTGCGGCACCCGCCGCGCAGGCCCACGCTATTGCGGCGCCGTCGATTGAGTCGCAGACCTACGGCAAGAAGAACCCGCTTGTCACTTGCCTGGCTCGCAATACCGCACTCAGCGGACCGGGATCGGCGAAGGAAGTGCGGCAGTTCGTTTTTCGTGTACCCACCGAAACCTTCTGCTACGAAGCGGGCGACGCCCTTGGTGTCTGGCCGCGTAATCACGGTGAGCTCGTCGACGAGTGGCTGGCAGTCACCGGATTGGACGGCGACACGGTGGTGCAGCTCGGTGCACACGGGGAGATGCCGTTGCATGTTGCGTTGGTCGAACGATTGGCGATCGCGCGTCTCACGCCCGACCTGCTGCGGTTCGTGGCGCAACGCAGCGGAGACCCTGAACTGGGCGAGTTATTGAAGCCCGAAAACAAGGCCGTGCTCGCCGAGTGGGCGTGGGGGCGGCAGCAAGTGGACTTGCTGGCCGATGTGCCGGTTACCGCGTCGGTCGAAGACTGGCTCGCAGTCCTGAAACCACTTCAGCCCCGGCTGTATTCGATCTCGTCCAGCCCCACAGTGCACTTAGGTGAAGTGCATCTGACCGTGTCAGTGGTGCGCTATGCCTTCCGCGGTGCTCGGCGCCGCGGGGTGTGCTCGACCTACCTGGCGGACGGGGCCGACGGCGACGACATCGGTATCTACGTCCACAAATCCCCCCACTTCCGGCTCCCGACCGACCCAGATACACCGATGATCATGGTCGGGCCCGGCACTGGTATCGCGCCATTTCGCAGCTTCCTGCACGAACGTCGCGCACTTGGGCACAACGGACGCAGTTGGCTGTTCTTCGGCGAACAGCATGCGGCCACAGACTTTTACTACTGTGACGAGATCCAGAAAATGCACGCTGACGGCTTTCTCACCGAAGTTGACCTGGCATTCTCGCGCGATCAACCTGAAAAGATCTACGTCCAGCACCTTATGCGCCACCGAGGAGCCCAGCTGTGGCAATGGCTGCAGGACGGCGCCCACCTGTACGTCTGCGGTGACGGTCAACGGATGGCCAAAGATGTCGACCGCGCGCTCGTGGCGATCGTCGAACAGCACGGACATCGTGACGCTGACGATGCGAAAGCCTATGTCCGAAACTTGGCCGCTGCCAACCGCTACCAGCGCGACATCTATTAACTGGATTCGTCGGTATCAGGCTGCCAGCTGCCGGGAACCATCGGAATGGTGGCGCCGCTGGCGAAGGCGTCGCCGGCCAGCCTTCTCAACCCGGCCGGCCGGTGGGTATCGGCCTTGGCTGCGGTATCGGCAAAGCCCAGCCGCCCGGCCCCCTGATCCGAGGGCAGCGCGGAGTTCGCGTGCCGGTTACTCTCCGATGCGTCGCCGGGTGCTGGGTCCGCGCTCGAGTCGAGGTCCAGGAATTCGTATCGGTAGCCCCGGTCTATGCGTTTTGGCGCCGACCGCCGCCTCCGCCGCGCCCGCTCCTGCTCTACGGCCGGCGCGGCCGCAGCCGCCGGGACTTCGGCGGCCTCGGACGCCGGCTTGTGGCCTTTGCCGCGAGCACTCGTCGCCGACCCCGCGCCGAGATCGCCCACCAGGTATGGGT
>NZ_CAXUCH010000016.1:0-319 GCF_964249325.1 uncultured Mycobacterium sp.
GTCGGAGGTCGTGCGGGGCGGGGCGGACTGAATGTCGGTCATGGCTTCCTTCCTCCGGGCGCTCCGGCAGCGCCCGCTGCATCGAGCGTGCGTCGTCGGGTTGCGGCTGCACAATTACCTCAGAGGTCATCGCCGCCGACGCATCGGTGCGATTACGGTTTCTGTGTGACCGAAGCGACCGTTGGCGGATTGCTGCGCGGATGGCGAGAGCGCCGCCGGGTAAGCCAGCTCGAGCTTTCGCTGCAGGTGGGCGTGTCGGCCCGGCATCTCAGCTTCATCGAAACCGGGCGCTCGCGTCCCAGCGCCGAGATGGTGCTCG
>NZ_CAXUCH010000016.1:329-16360 GCF_964249325.1 uncultured Mycobacterium sp.
GGCGGAGGGCCTCGACGTACCGCTGCGGGAACGCAACACACTGCTGCTGGCCGCCGGCTATGCCCCGCGCTATCCGTCGCGCCCCCTGGAACACGACGCGCTAACGCTGGCTCGGGCCGCCGTGCAGCGGCTGCTGGATGCGCACGATCCCTACCCCGGCATCGTTATTGATCGGTGCTGGAACATCGTCGGGACCAACGCTGCGGCGGCCGCACTGACCGCTGGCCTACCGCAGGGCTTGCTCGGGCCGCCCGCCAACGTCTACCGCCTGTCGCTGCACCCCGACGGCCTCGCCGGCCGGACCCTGAACTTCGAGGAATGGGCGGGCTATCTGCTGCATCAGCTCCGGCGCACCATCGCGCTCACCGGCGACGCGGCGTTGCAGGAACTCCACGAGGAGGTGCGCGGCTATCCCGGCGTCGCGACTGCTGCGGCGGCATGGAACGCGCCGCACGGCAATGCTTCGCTGCTGGTTCCGTTGGAACTCGAAATACCTGGCGGGCAACGGCTTTCAATGTTCACAACGCTGACGACGTTTGGCACACCCCTCGACGTCACCCTCGCTGAACTTGCCGTCGAGTTGTTCTATCCCGCCGATGCCGCGACCGCCGATCTGCTGCGCACCGCACAAATCGGGTCCGTGGCGCCAGCCGCATCGGCCAGCACAGGATCGGTGACAACTTGCGCTGGGTCGTGTTGGCCGACCCCGACGGCAACGCCTTCTGTGTCGCCGGGCGCTAGGCCTTAAACGCTTCTTCGAGCCGCCTGGCGAGCAGCTGCTCGGCCATCCGCGCGCCCTTGCGGCTGTCGGCCTGCGCCTTGCGGAACAGGTCGGCGACTTCGTTGTCGCCGTCGCGCTCGGCGTCCTGGATGTAGGTTTCCAGCCGCAGCGCGTTTTCCAGGCACTGCTCGGTGTACCAAATCAGGTTGTAGTTCTTGTCTTTGGTGCCGGTGACTTGTCCGGTCTCAGCAGTCATCGTCATCCTCCCATCGGACTCGGTCCTTATGGTCCGGCTCTTCCTTGGGTCCCGCGTCCCGCGTCGTCGCCGGACTCTTTGCGGCTACCCATCCGTCACGGATGCAAACGTCTACCGCGGCGTCAGCGCGGTGGGAATCTAGACTGACTGCGTGACGTTCGGGCTCACGCACACGGTCGATACCGTCGAGTGGGCCGCCGCCACCCCTGATCAGCCGCAACCCTTCGGTGAGCTGGGTCTCAAAGACGACGAATACCAGCGCATCCGCGACATCCTGGGGCGCCGGCCCACCGACGTCGAACTGGCCATGTACTCGGTGATGTGGAGCGAGCACTGCTCCTACAAGTCCTCCAAGGTGCACCTGCGCTACTTCGGCGAGACCACCACCGAGCAGATGCGCGGCAGCTTGCTGGCCGGCATCGGGGAGAACGCCGGTGTCGTCGACATCGGCGACGGCTGGGCCGTCACCTTCAAAGTCGAATCCCACAATCACCCCTCTTACGTCGAGCCCTACCAGGGCGCGGCCACCGGCGTGGGCGGCATCGTGCGCGACATCATGGCCATGGGGGCGCGGCCGATCGCCGTAATGGACCAGTTGCGTTTCGGCCCCACCGACGCCCCGGATACCCGCCGCGTCGTCGACGGCGTGGTCCGCGGTATCGGGGGCTACGGCAACTCCCTGGGCCTGCCAAATATCGGCGGTGAGACCGTCTTCGACGCCTGCTATGCGGGCAACCCGTTGGTCAACGCGTTGTGTGTCGGCGTGCTGCGCAAGGAGGACCTGCACCTCGCGTTCGCTTCCGGCGCCGGAAACAAGATCATCCTGTTCGGCGCTCGCACCGGGCTCGACGGTATCGGCGGGGTGTCGGTGCTGGCGTCGGACACCTTTGGCGGCGACGAGGCCGGACCGGGGCGCAAAAAGCTGCCGTCGGTTCAAGTCGGCGACCCGTTCATGGAAAAGGTGCTCATCGAATGCTGCCTGGAGCTGTACGCGGGCGGTCTGGTGATCGGTATCCAGGACCTCGGCGGGGCCGGGTTAGCTTGTGCTACTTCGGAATTGGCCTCTGCAGGCGACGGCGGCATGGCCATCGAACTGGACACCGTGCCGCTGCGCACCACGGGGATGACACCCGCCGAGGTGCTGTGCAGCGAGTCCCAGGAGCGGATGTGCGCGGTGGTGGCGCCGGACAACGTGGACGCTTTTCTGGCGGTGTGCCGCAAATGGGAGGTGCTGGCCACCGTCATCGGTGAGGTCACCGACGGCGACCGGTTGCGCATCACCTGGCACGGCGAGACGGTCGTCGACGTGCCGCCGCGCACGGTGGCCCACGAGGGACCGGTGTACCAGCGTCCGCTCGCCCGCCCGGAGTCGCAGGACCAACTCAACGCCGACCGGTCCACCCGATTGCCGCGGCCCGCCACCGGCGACGAGCTGCGAGCGACGTTGCTTGCGCTGCTTGGCAGTCCGCACCTGTGCAGCCGCAAATTCATCACCGAACAGTACGACCGTTACGTGCGCGGCAACACGGTGCTGGCCGAGCTGGCCGATGCGGGCATGCTGCGCGTCGACGAGTCCACCGGCCGCGGCATTGCGGTGGCCACCGACGCGTCCGGCCGCTACACGGTGCTCGATCCCTACGCCGGCGCGCAGCTGGCGCTGGCCGAGGCGTATCGCAATGTCGCCGTCACCGCAGCCACCCCGGTCGCGGTCACCAACTGCCTCAACTTCGGCTCACCGGAAGACCCGGCGGTGATGTGGCAATTCGCGCAGGCGGTCCGCGGCTTGGCCGATGGCTGTGCGGCCCTGGACATTCCGGTGACAGGCGGCAACGTCAGCTTCTACAACCAGACCGGATCCACTCCGATCCTGCCCACCCCGGTGGTCGGTGTGCTCGGCGTCATCGACGACGTGCACCGGCGCATCCCCACCGCGATGGGTACCGAGGCGGGGGAGACGCTGATACTGCTCGGCGACACCCGCGACGAATTCGACGGTTCGGTGTGGGCGCAGGTGACCGCCGACCACCTCGGCGGGTTGCCACCCCAAGTCGATTTAGCCCGCGAAAAGCTGCTGGCCGACGTGTTGACCGCGGCGTCCCGCGACGGGTTGGTGTCGGCGGCCCACGACCTGTCCGAGGGGGGCCTGGCCATCGCAGTGGTGGAATCGGCGCTGGCCGGCGAAACCGGTTGCCGCATCGTGCTTCCCGAGGGCACCGATCCGTTCGTGATGCTGTTCTCCGAGTCAGCCGGCCGGATGCTGGTGGCGGTGCCGCGCACGGAGGAGAGCCGGTTTCGTTCCCTGTGCGAAGTGCGCGGGCTGCCCGCCGTGCGGATCGGGGTCGTCGACCCAGCATCGGACGCGGTGGAAGTTCAGGGCTTGTTCACCGTATCCCTGGCCGAGCTGCGCGGCACCTCCGAAGCGGTGCTGCCCGCACTGTTCGGATGAGTATCCGAGCATGAGCACCCCGGTACATGACGCCACCGCCGAGCCGGTCGCCGAACCGGCTGGGGCCGACGGGCGGCACCCGCTGGTGGTGTGGGCGTGGAGCTTGGTGCGGCTGCGATTTAGTGGAGTGGTTTTCGGCGCGCTGTTTTTCTGCTTGTCGCTGACACCGTCGCTGCTGCCCAGAAACTGGCTGTTCCAAGGACTGATCGGCGGCATCAACGCCGCCTTCGGCTACGGGCTGGGTGTGCTGCTGGAAAAAGCCGCGCAGCGGTTCGTGCTGCGGACCGCCCGTTGGTGGCCGCCACCGGCGCGCGTGTTGTTCGGCCTGAAGGCAGCCGTCGTCGTGATCGCGCCGACGGCCGCGGTGCTGATGGTCATCCCGGCGGCGGCCTGGCAGCGGCAGGTCTCGGCGCTGATGGGCATCCCCGGGCCAACGACCTTGGGCTACCTGCGCACGCTGATCGTCGCGGCGGTGGTGAGCGCTCTTCTGGTAGCGACCTGCCGGGTGCTCATCGACGCTGTCAAGCTGCTGGCCCGGATGCTGATCAGGCGTTGGCATCTGCACAACGAGGTGGCGCTGTTCATCGGGACAACGATCGTTGTGGTGCTGCTAGTCACCTTGATCAACGGCGTGCTGGTGCGAGGCTTCTTCATCGGGATGAATGCCCTCTCCGAGCCGCGGAACAACGCTACCGGCGCCGACATACATCAGCCGTTATTGCCCGAAAAGTCCGGCAGCCCAGCATCATTGGCACCCTGGGACACGCTCGGGTTCCAGGGCCGCAACTTCGTCGCGACCGGCCCGCACGCCCCCGAGCTCGCCAGACTCAACGGTCGGGCCGCCAAGGAACCTATCCGGGTGTACGCCGGTTTGGAGACCGCCGACGACGACCGCGACCGGATGCAGGTGATTCTCGGCGAGCTCGAGCGCACCGGCGCGTTCAACCGAAAGCTGCTGGTTCTCATCCCGACCACGGGTACCGGTTGGATCAACCCGGTGGCGGCGCGTTCGCTGGAGATGATGTACAACGGCGACACGGCGATGGCCGGGGTGCAATATTCCTATCTGCCCAGCTGGGTTTCGTTTCTGGCTGACCGGCAGAAGTCGATGGATTCCGGCAAGACGCTGATCGATACCATTCACGACCGCTGGGAGCAATTGCCGCCGGATCATCGGCCGAAATTGGTGCTTTACGGCGAGAGCCTGGGTTCGATGGCCGGCCAGGCGGCCTTCGGGTTCTTGCCCGACATCGCCAACATGGGCTTCGACGCGGTGCTGTGGGTGGGGCCACCACACGAAAGTCCGTTGTGGCACGCGCTGATTGTGCGCCGCGATCCGGGGTCCACAGAGGTCCAGCCGCGCTACGACAACGGGCGGACCGTGCGGTTCTCTGAGGCCATCGATCCCGTCGAGATCGACCGGCTCGCGGCGCAACCGTGGGACGGTACGCGGGTGCTGTTTCTGCAGCACCCATCCGACCCGGTCGTCTGGTGGTCCCCCGATTTGCTGTTCAGCCGGCCGGATTGGCTCGTCGAACCACCGGGCCACGACCGCGCCGCGTCGATGCGCTGGTATCCCGTCGTCACCTTCTGGCAGGTCAGCGCGGACCTCACCGAAGCCGAGGCGATGCCGGGCGGGCATGGCCACAACTACTCCAACACGGTCTTGGACGGCTGGGCCGCGGTAGTGCCGCCGGACGGCTGGACGTTGGCCGACACCGAACGCATGCGTGTCGCGCTCAAGCAATCGGAAGGCGCTGACGGGTCCGAGAACTGATGCGCGACAGCACGTTTGAGAGGCTACGTGCACTTCTGCTGGCCGCCGTGCTGGTCGGGTCGAGCTTTGTCGTGCCGCGGATACCGCTGCGGTGGCGAGTGCCGGTGCAAGCCGGTGGAGCCGCAGTGCTGGTAGCGCTGACCGGTTCACGCATCGGGTTGTCTGCGCCGCGGTTGTGGGTCGGTTTGCGATGGGGCCTGGCAACCGGGGCTGCTGCGGCGACCACAGTCGCAGCGACGGCGCCGGTACCGGTGGTGCGGCTGTCGATGTCCACCCGCGAGCTGCCGCAGTCGGTGCCGGCCTGGCTGGCCTTACGGATACCCGTGGGCACGGTATGGGCCGAGGAGGCTGCGTTCCGTGCGGCACTGGCGACTGTCGCCGGCGAAGGCTTCGGCGAATCCGGGGGGCGGCTGGTGCAGGCCGTCGCGTTCGGGCTCTCCCACATCGCCGACGCCCGCGCGGCGGGCGAGCCGGTGCCGGCGACTGTCCTCGTCACCGGCGTCGCGGGCTGGCTGTTCGGCTGGCTGGCCGACCGTTCCGGCAGCCTGGCCGCGCCGATGCTGGTGCACCTGGCGATCAACGAAACCGCGGCGGCAGCCGCGCTCACCATCCAGCGGCGGTCGGGCAGCTAGGGTATGGCCGCCCGCCAGAGCGCCGATCCGGCGAAGACCTGCCGGGCCGTCTTGGCCGTCGCCGACTGGCTCCGCGACGACAGCCAGCCAGCTCCTGAACGGGCCGGCCTGGCGACCGCGGTTCGGCTGACCGCGCACACCCTGGCCGCACAAGCGCCCGGCGCCAGCGTCGAAGTCCGGATCCCGCCGTTCGTCGCGGTGCAGTGCATCGCCGGTCCACGGCATACCCGCGGCACACCGCCCAATGTCGTCGAGACCGACCCGCGAACCTGGCTGCTGCTGGCCACCGGGCTGCCGCCGGTGACGGCGGCTAAGGCCGCCGGGACGCTGCAGCTGTCGGGCGCGCGGGCCGGCGAGATCGAACGATGGCTGCCGGTGGTGAGCCTGCCGAGTTGATGGGCAGCGCAACTCGCGAGCTGGATTCTGCGACTCAGCCACCCTCCCCGTAGACTCCGTTACGTCACCAACCTTCCGGAGCCGCCAGATCGTGACCGTCCAGCAGCCCCTGCCCGTAGAGAATCCGCCCCGCGAAGAATGCGGTGTCTTCGGGGTATGGGCCCCCGGCGAGGAAGTCGCCAAACTCACCTACTACGGCCTTTATGCGCTACAACACCGCGGCCAGGAAGCCGCCGGCATTGCTGTCGCCGACGGGTCGCAGGTGCTGGTATTCAAGGATCTCGGCCTGGTCAGCCAGGTATTCGACGAACAGACACTGGCGGCCATGCCCGGCCACGTCGCCGTCGGGCACTGCCGCTACTCCACCAGTGGCCAGACCACCTGGGAGAACGCCCAGCCGGTGTTCCGGACCACCGCGGCAGGCACCGGGGTGGCGCTGGGACACAACGGCAATCTGGTGAACAGCACCGATCTGGTTGGCCGCGCCCGCAAAGCGGGGCTGATCAACCCACGGCGGCCCGGGGCGGCCACCACCGACTCCGACATCCGGGCGCGCTGCTGGCCCACGCAGCGGCCGACTCAACGCTGGAACAAGCGGCATTGGAGCTGCTGCCGACGGTGCGCGGCGCATTCTGCCTGACGTTCATGGACGAAAACACCCTGTATGCGGCCCGCGACCCGCACGGGGTGCGGCCGCTGTGCCTAGGACGCCTGGATCGCGGTTGGGTGGTGGCCTCCGAAACCGCCGCGCTGGACATCGTCGGCGCCTCGTTCGTCCGCGACATCGAACCCGGCGAACTGCTCGCGATCGACGCCGACGGGGTGCGGTCCAGCCGTTTCGCCGACCCCACGCCCAAGGGCTGTGTCTTCGAATACGTCTACCTGGCCCGGCCGGACAGCATGATCGCCGGCCGCTCGGTGCACGCCGCGCGGCTCGAGATCGGTCGCCGGCTGGCCCGCGAATGCTCGATCGACGCTGACCTGGTAATCGGGGTACCGGAATCGGGAACGCCGGCCGCGGTCGGCTACGCGCAGGAATCCGGTATCCCCTACGGGCAGGGCCTGATGAAAAACGCCTACGTGGGGCGTACCTTCATCCAGCCGTCGCAACCCCTCCGCCAGCTCGGCATCCGGCTCAAGCTCAACCCGCTCAAAGAAGTCATCCGCGGCAAGCGGCTGATCGTCGTCGACGACTCGATCGTGCGGGGCAACACCCAGCGCGCCCTGGTGCGGATGCTGCGCGAGGCAGGCGCGGCCGAAGTGCACGTGCGCATCGCATCACCGCCGGTGAAGTGGCCGTGCTTCTACGGCATCGACTTTCCCTCCCCGGCGGAGCTGATCGCCAACGCCGTTGACGACGAGGAGGAGATGCTCGAGGCGGTGCGCCACGCCATCGGCGCCGACACGCTCGGCTACATCTCGCAGCAGGGCATGATCGCGGCCACCGAACAATCCGCCTCGCGGCTCTGCACCGCCTGCTTCGACGGCAGCTACCCGATCGAGCTGTCCAGCGAATCCGCCTTGGGCAAGAACGTCATCGAGCAGATGCTTACCACCGCTGCGCGCGGGAGCGTGCCGGCCGATATTGCGGCCGACGAGGCCGTTCTTGCCGCAGAAGCGTTACGGCGCCCCTAGGCCGGCGACGATGCGGGCCGTGGAGCGGCCCGAGGAGGAGCCGGGCAATCCGACCACAGGCGGCGACGATGCGGGCCGTGGAGCGGCCCGAGGAGGAGCCGGGCAATGCGACCACAGCCGGCGACGATGCGGGCCGTGGAGCGGCCCGAGGAGGAGCCGGCCAATCCGACCACAGCTGGGCGCTGACCGGTAGCCTTTATCGGCGATGGCCGACCATAGGAAAGACACCGGAAAACATCCCCAGGGCATCACCTACGCGGCGGCCGGGGTGGACATTGAAGCCGGTGACCGCGCCGTCGAACTGTTCAAGCCGCTCGCGTCGAAGGCCACCCGCCCCGAGGTACGCAGCAAGCTCGGTGGTTTCGCCGGGTTGTTCGCCCTACGCGGCGATTACCGTGAACCGATACTGGCCGCGTCCAGCGACGGGGTGGGCACCAAGCTGGCGATCGCGCAGGCGATGGACAAGCACGACACGGTCGGGCTGGACCTGGTGGCGATGGTGGTCGACGACTTGGTGGTCTGCGGCGCCGAGCCGTTGTTCCTTCTCGACTACATCGCCTTGGGGCGCATTGTGCCGGAGCGGCTCAACGCGATCGTCGCCGGCATCGCCGACGGGTGCATTCGCGCGGGCTGCGCGCTGCTCGGCGGCGAGACCGCTGAGCACCCCGGCCTGATCGAGCCCGACCACTACGACCTCTCGGCCACCGCCGTCGGGGTCATCGAGGCCGACGATGTGTTGGGGCCCGAGCGCGTCAAACCCGGTGACGTCCTCATCGCGATGGGTTCCTCCGGGCTGCATTCCAACGGGTACTCGATGGTCCGCACCGTCCTGTTGGAGATCGACCGGATGAACTTGGAGGGCTACGTCGAGGAGTTCGGCCGCACGCTGGGCGAAGAATTGCTCGAGCCGACCCTGATCTACGCCAAAGACTGCCTGGCGCTGGCCGCCGAAACCCAGGTCCGGACGTTCTGCCACATCACCGGCGGAGGGCTGGCCGGGAACCTGGAACGGGTGATCCCGCATGGTCTGGTGGCCGAGGTTGACCGCGGCACGTGGACGCCGGCGCCGGTGTTCGCGATGGTCGCGCAGCGGGGCCGGGTCAGCCGTGCGGAGATGGAAAAGACGTTCAACATGGGCGTCGGCATGGTCGCCGTCGTCGCGCCGGAGGACACCGACCGGGCGTTGGCCATCTTGACTGCCCGGCATTTGAATTGCTGGATCTTGGGCACCGTGAACAAGGGCGGTAAGGAAGGCCCGCGCGCGAAGCTCGTCGGGCAGCACCCGAGATTCTGAGGCTCGGCTCAGCGGCTAACGGTTAGCGGCGTGACTCGTCGGCGTCGTCCCATGGGTCGTCGGAGAACCGGTCGTCGCCGTCGAGCCGGTTGGAGTCGTCTGCGCCCGAACCGGATAGCTCGCGCTGAAGCCGCTCGAAATCAGTCTGCGGGGAGCTGTATTTCAATTCTCGAGCAACCTTGGTCTGCTTTGCCTTTGCCCGGCCGCGGCCCATGGGGGGACCCCCTCGCGCAATAACGGAGCGGCCCAACAAGTAGGCGGCTCCGATCTGTCGGTGTCGTTATTGTCCTGTCGAGTAGTTTACCGTGCCCTGCGGCGGTGCGCTGGCGTGCCCTGCCTGGCCTCGTCCCGCTATCGGGTGGTGCCACGCAGCCGTTCGACGGCAACCCGCCCCGCGCCCGCCACGTCGGTAGGCGGCACAGAATCGGGGTCGATCACCGCGGCGACCTGACCGTCTGCTCCGGTGACGAGCGCGGTGTTCGCGGGCAGCCCTCTCTTGACCAGAGCCAGCGCCACCGGGCCGAGATCGACGTGGTCGACGACGGTTCCCAGCCGACCCACTGCGCGTCCGCCGGCCAGCACGGCATCGCCGGTCGACGGTCGATCTGCCGAGCCGTCGAGGTGCAACAACACCAGCATCCGGGGCGGCTTGCCGAGATTGTGTACCCGTGCAACGGTTTCCTGCCCGCGATAGCAGCCTTTGTCCAGATGCACTGCGCCCACGCCCGGTCCGCCGATCCAGCCCACTTCGTGAGGAATGGTGCGCTCGTCGGTGTCGACACCGAGCCGCGGGCGAAGTGCAGCCACTCGGTGGGCTTCATAGGTCCATACCCCAGCGGCACGCACCCCGGCCTGGGTCAGCCGCTGGACCCGGTCAGCCCAATCGCGCCGCGGCACCAGCACATCCAGCTCGATGTGGTCCCCCCGCGCACCAGCCATCCTGCGCAGGAACCCACCGCCAGGCAGCAGTACGGCTGTCATCGCGGCGGGCAGCACGTCCACGCCCAGCGCGTCGAGCACCGGCTGTTCGCTCAGCCGCGGTCCGAGCAGCGACAACACCGCGATATCGGCGGCGGCGGGCGTCACATCCGACCAAAACACCATCTTGCGCAGATAGTCGAGCAGCGGCTCACCGCGCCACGCTTCGGTGTCGAGATAGGTGAAGCCGGCCAGTTCGGTCTGGATCCAGTGGTCCTCGACCCGGCCCTGGCCGTCGAGGCTGAGGTTTTCGGTGCTGGCACCCTCAGCCAGTTCACTGACGTGTTGTGTCGAAATGTTGTGCAACCAGCTCTGCCGGTCAGCGCCGGTCAGCGTGAGCACAGCACGGTGGGAGCGGTCGATCACCACGGCGTCGGTTTGGGCCGCGCGCTGCTCACCGAGTGGGTCGCCGTAATGCCAGACGGCGCCGGCGTCGGGCCCAGTATCAGGAGCGGGAACTGCGGTCACACACCAACTCTACGGACCTGGGGGACCGCCCCGAGCCCGATGACCGTGGCTCCAGCTGACCTGGCATGGCATCAGCCTGGATTGCCCGGCTCCTCATCGCGCTGCGCGCTCTGCATCGTCGCCGGGCTAGGCTGAACGTCCATGGCTAGCCAGACGGGCGTGGTCGTCACGCTTGACGGCGAGATATTGACACCGGATACGCCGCTGATATGCGCCGACGACCTCGCCGTCGTGCGAGGCGACGGCATCTTCGAGACGTTGTTGGTACGCGACGGCCCGGCGTGCCTGGTGGAAGCGCATCTGGGCCGGCTGAGCCACTCGGCCAAGTTGATGGACTTGCCCCAACCCGACCTCCCAGTGTGGCGGAACACGATCGACATGGCGGCGCGGCGGTGGGCGGCCATCACCGCTGACGAAGGCGCGATGCGACTGGTCTACAGCCGCGGCCGCGAGAGGGGGTCGGCGCCGACGGCCTACGTCACAGTCAACCCGCTCGCCGATCGCATCGCCGCCGCACGCCGCGACGGTGTCGCCGCGGTGACGCTGCCCCGAGGACTGCCCGCCAGCGGTGCGGACGAGATGCCGTGGCTGCTCGCCGGTGCCAAGACACTGTCGTATGCGGTCAATATGGCGGCTCTGCGCCACGCCGCCCGGCTGGGCGCCGGTGACGTCATATTCGTCAGCTCCGACGGCTATGTCTTAGAGGGCCCACGTTCGACCGTGGTGATCGCCGCCGACATAGGCGGCGCCACCGGTCTTCTCACACCGCCGCCGTGGTATCCGATACTGCGCGGCACCACCCAGCAGGCGCTGTTTGAAGTGGCTCGCGCCAAAGGCTACGACTGCGACTACCGGGCCCTGCGAGTATCCGACCTCGTTGCGGCCCAAGGCGTTTGGTTGGTTTCGAGCATGACGTTGGCGGCGCGGGTGCACACGCTCGACGGCCGAGCGCTGCCGCGGGCACCGATGGCCGCGGAGTTCGCCGAACTCGTCGACGCTGCCATCGTCAGCGATCGCTGAATTGAAGTTGTCGGTCCGCCGCTCGGCGCGTACGGTCAGCCGTACACAGGAAAGGAGGTGGTCCGAGAATTGATTAGCTTATGGACATGTGAGGTGGCTGCGCGCTAAGCAGCGCTAGGCGAGGAATTACTTGCGCGCGCTAGTGAATTCCCCGCAGTCACCCGGCCCCCGAGCCCCCGGTCTGTCCAACCAGGAACTTAGGCTCGGGGGCTGCCCATGTCTGGGGCCGCACCGCAAACGATGGCACGCGGATGGGCGGGGCCGACGTGAAACAGCGCGGCCAGAATCGGTCGGTTGGCCTACCGGTGTGCGGTCGCTAGCCGGCGTACCGCGACAGGCGTGCCGACAGATGCGGCACCAGCCCGCCGTCGGCGTCCACCCGTTCTTCGACGTAGGCCAAGTCGCCACCTTCGACGATGCCGTAGAGCCGTTTGGCTCCGCCGACGAGAACGCCGGACTTGCTGCGGGCAAGCGCGTCGGTGACCAATTCCCACGATGACTGAGTGCGCGGGCGCCCGTAGAACAGCTCCACGTAGCCCGCCGAGTGCGCCAGCAGCAGTTCGATGGCCTGAGACTCGGTCGGGTCGGCGGGATCGTTGACGAAGCGCCAAAAACCCGTCTCGCGCAGTGTTAGTCCCTCGAACTCGCCCGACTCGGTCAGCCGCCAGGACCGGGCCTCCCAATTCAGATAGTCGCCGCCGTCGTGGCTGACGATGATCTGCTGGCCGAACCGGTAATCGCCGTGGGTGCCGCGGCCCTCCCCTTCACCGCGCCACACGCCGACCAGCGGCAGCAAGGCCAGCAGCGCGTCATTCAGGTTGGCGCCTTGCCGCAGGTTCGCGGTGTCGGCGGGGATAGGCAGGTCGTCGAAGACCGGGATGTTGCGGCCCGCAGTCACTTTGGCGCGTTCGGCAGCTTCGGCCAGGGCCCGCTCGCCGGAGCCGATCCGACCCGCCAGCCGGTCACGGTGTTCCGCGCGGGTTGAGCGCCGCTCCTCCGCATCGTTTCGCTCTGCATCGTCGCCGGCGCGGCTCACGAGTCGTCGCTGATGAGGCGATACAGCGTATACAGCGCGAACCATGCGATGACCACGACGGCCGCGACCAGCATGATCTCGAAGAACAGGACCACGGCCACGAGTCTAGTTCGCGCACCGTCACCCGGGTTGCCGGGCGCGGGCCGGTCTAGGCGACCTTGATGTCGACCTCGTGAATACCCGCGCCCGACGGCCGCACCACCGCGTCGCCGTTACCGGCGGGCGACAACGCGCGCACCGTCCAGGACCCCGGCGCCGCGAAGAACCGGAAGTCACCGGTGGCTGACGCGACGACTTCGGCGGTGAACTCGTCAGAGGAGTCCAACAGCCGCACGAACGCCCCGCCCACAGCCTGGCCGGAGCTGTCCACGACGCGACCGGTGATCACCGTCTCCTTCTCCAGGTCGACGCTGGCCGGCAACGTCTGTCCTTGCTTGGGTGGTGTGCACATATTCAGCTTCCCAACTCGATCGGGACTCCCACCAGGGAGCCGTATTCCGTCCAACTTCCGTCGTAGTTTTTGACGTTTTGGTGCCTGAGCAGCTCGCGCAGCACGAACCAGGTGTGCGACGAGCGCTCACCGATCCGGCAATAGGCGATCGTCTCCTTCGACCCGTCCAAGCCGGCGTCGGCGTAGATCTTGGCCAACTCATCGTCGGACTTGAAGGTGCCGTCTTCGTTGGCCGCCTTGCTCCACGGCACGTTGATGGCGCCGGGGATGTGACCCGGCCGCTGGCTCTGCTCCTGCGGCAGGTGCGCCGGTGCCAGAATCTTGCCGGAGAACTCGTCCGGGGAGCGGACATCGACAAGGTTCTTCGCGCCGATCGCCCGGATCACCTCGTCGCGGAATGCCCGGATGGAGTTATCCGGCTGCTTGGCGTTGTAGGAAGTTGTCGGGCGGCTGACGGCGTCGGTAGACAGCGGACGGCCGTCGAGCTCCCATTTCTTGCGGCCGCCGTCGAGCAACTTGACCTTGTCGTGACCGTAGAGCTTGAAATACCAGTAGGCGTAGGCGGCGAACCAGTTGTTGTTGCCGCCGTAAAGGATGACGGTGTCGTCATTGGAGATGCCGCGGTCGGACAGCAGCTTCGAGAACTGCTCGGCGTCGACGAAGTCGCGCCGGACCGGGTCTTGAAGATCGTCGCGCCAATCCAGTTTGACGGCGCCGCGGATGTGGCCGTTGTCGTAGGCGCTGGTGTCCTCGTCTACTTCGACGAAGACGACGCCAGGTGTGTCGAGATTGCTCTCGGCCCAGTCTGCCGAGACCAGGACGTCGGAGCGTGCCATGACGGGTTCCTTTCGGTTGCTCAGGTGAAAACGTCGTGGATTATGCGGACCTCGGTGTGGGTCGTAGCCGGGCGACGAGCGGGTAGAGCTGGCAGCCCAGGCAGATCCCGAACGCCGCGTTGAGGAACGAGGCCGCCAGCGCGGCCGCGGTTGCGATGATGCCCAGCACCGTCACTCCGCTGGCGAATCCGACCACCCCGACGACGGCGAATACGAAGCCCACCAGCTGCGCGAACTTCAACGGGGGCACCGGCTCCCGCTCGGTGAGAGGACCCAGCCGCGGGGCCAGCACTTTCGCGTACACCAGCCCGTAGGGATTTAGCCGGGGCCCCCGCACAGCGCCTACGGCGAAGACGACGGCCTGCACACCCAACACGGTGGCGGCCATCGGTGCGCTGTAGCCGGACAGGATCAGCGCCGTCACCAAAACAGCGGTGGTGACCCACGCAACGAACCGCGGGCCGCGGACGTCCACGCCGTCTGCCTGGGCGGTGGTGTTGGTTCTCGACACAGACCTGCTCCTGTTGACAACTGGAAGGGTGGGGGCACGCCAGAATGGCTGCTCCGAGAGCGGCGCTAAACGGCGCGCTGCTCAGCAGCTACAACAACAGCAGCAGCCCGCGATGCGGCACAGATCGACTGCGCGGCGCTTGGTGAGCATGGGCTCAAGGCGGGCGAACACGTCGGACAGCTTACCTAATGACACGATGGTCAAGCCAACAGCGGTACCAGCGCTGACCGCAGCTCGGCAACCGACGGGACGCCGGCGGCGCGGTAGCGCTGGCGCCCATCGGCGTCGAAGATCAGCGTGGTCGGCAGTGACAGCACCGAAAGCCGCCGCGCGGCTATCGGATTGGCGTCCAGGTCGACCTCTACGTGCGCCACGTCACCGAGGTCGCCGCAGACCTCGTTGACCACTTGGCGCACCCGCTCGCAGGGACCACACCAGGGGGCGCTGAAGTGCACGACGGTCGGTCCGGTGGCCGAGAGATCCAAGCCGGCACGGTGGGCGTCCCCCGCTTCGCCGGAAGCCGACTGGGTTGCGCGGACGGCTCCGGAACGCCGAATCAGAAGCCAGCCGGCGAGCCCTGCCAGCGCTAAGGCGCAGACGATCGCGACGACGGCGGCAGTCACTGCCTGGCCTCCTGTCGAGGCCATTGTGGGCGGGTAGTCACGACTGTTTAAACCCTTCGAGGGTGATCGTTACTCCCTGGGTGATGCCCTCGATGATGACGTCCGAGCCGCGCGCCCCCTGGCTGGTGGGCGCCACGCCGAACGGAAGCCTTTGATCGGGCAGCCGCTTGCTGAAGGCGCTGAGCACGGCGGCTCGCTTGTCGTCGGGAACGTTCTGGTTGGCGGTGTCGGGCCCGGTCAAAATGCGGGTGGGAGTGAACACCAGCGTGGTCTTGTCCGCGCCGGCAATCGACAGGTCCACCGAAACACTGACCCGCTTGTCGAAGTGGGCGGATTTCGGGGTGCCGGTAAACACCAGTCCTCGACTGCCAGAGATCCCCGATTCGGTGGTGCCCCCGGTGGCGTCGTTGGTCTCTTCGGGCGGCGCCTCGACCATCAGGTCGGTGATGCCCATGTATCGACCGAGATGCACCGAGTCGATGATGATGCGGCTTTCCAGCTTGCCGACCGGCAGCTTGGCGTCCGGCCTGATCAGCCATGACGAGTCGGCCAACCCGATCGAGTGCATGGTGGCCTCCAGGGTGGCCTTGCCGACCATCGCGTGGTCGACCGCGTTGGCCTTGATCTCCAGCTCGTCGTAGTGGTCGCGCATCGCTTGCGGGATGAACGGAAACCCCAGGATGGCCACGAACGGGTCCGAGCCCAGGTCAGCCGCCTCGCGCACGGCCCGAGACAGCCGGTACTCGGCGTAGATGCTGGTCCCGAAGTCCGCGGCGACGGCACCGACTATCGCGACGACGATCGCGACGGCGGCACCGACCACACCGATCAGCACCTTGCGCATCCGCACATTGTCGCCCACCCGACCGGCAGGCGGCCGCTGTACGCGGCTGGCCCTGAATCGCCCGGCTCCTCCTCATCGCGCTGCGCGCTCTGCATCGTCGCCGGGCT
>NZ_CAXUCH010000016.1:16460-29240 GCF_964249325.1 uncultured Mycobacterium sp.
CTGAATCGCCCGGCTCCTCCTCATCGCGCTGCGCGCTCTGCATCGTCGCCGGGCTAACCACCAGGTAGCACGTTATCGTTAGATGACCTGGCCGCTAATTACACATTTCGCCATCAGTCTGGGAGAGGCCTTTCCCACGACGCTGGAGGGGCTTTTTGGACCTACTGCTACTGACCGCGGACTCGCACGCCGACTCGGTCGTGCCGTCGCTGTCGCTGCTCGCTCACACTGTGCGGACGGCGCCGGCGGACGTGTCGTCGCTGCTGGAGGCAGGCACAGCCGACGTCGTGATCGTCGACGCTCGCGTCGACCTGCCCGCCGCGCGCAGCCTGTGCCGTCTGCTCGCCTCGACCGGCCGACCGGTCCCACTGGTGGCGGTGGTAACCGAAGGCGGGCTGGTGGCGGTCAGCTTCGAGTGGGGACTCGACGACATCCTGCTGCCCAGCACCGGACCAGCCGAAATCGACGCCCGGCTGCGGCTGGTCGTCGGCCGGCGCGGCGGACAGGCCGACCAAGAGACCGCCGGCAAGGTGACCCTTGGCGAGCTGGTGATCGACGAGGGCACCTACACCGCGCGATTACGCGGCCGCCCGCTCGACCTCACCTATAAGGAGTTCGAGCTGCTGAAGTACCTGGCGCAGCACGCCGGCCGGGTGTTCACGCGAGCCCAGCTGCTGCACGAGGTCTGGGGATACGACTTCTTCGGCGGCACCCGAACCGTCGACGTGCACGTGCGGCGCCTGCGCGCCAAACTCGGCCCCGAACACGAGGCGCTAATCGGCACCGTCCGCAACGTGGGCTACAAGGCGGTGCGGCCGGCGCGCGGCCGTCCGCCCAACCCAGAGCCGGAGAACACCGCCGACATCGAGCCCGAGCAGGGCGGCCTGCAAGGTCCACTGGCCGACCCGCTGCGCAGTCAGTGACCCCTGGCAAGTGGAATCGGGCGCTCGCCGCGGACGAGCAGCAGCAAGTGCGCGAAATCATCGCTGCCGCAACAACTCTCGACGGGGTCGCACCGGTCGGTGAGCAGGTTCTGCGCGGGCTCGCTCACCAGCGCAGCGAGCATCTAGTGGTCAAGAGCCGCCAAGTGGGCGACCGCGGTGCGGCGATCATCGGCTATCTGAACCTCACATCCGGCCACGACGGCACCGCCCCGATGGCGGAGTTGGTGGTCCACCCACACGCCCGTCGGCGCGGCGTCGGCGCGGCGATGGCGCGCGCCGCGCTGGACAGAACTTGCGGGCAGACCCGCTTCTGGGCGCACGGCACACTCGAGGCGGCCCGCGCGACAGCGTCGGCGCTGAGCCTGGTGGCGGTGCGTGAACTGTGGCAGATGCGCCGTTCCCTGAGGGACGTGCCCGAACCTGCCACCCCGGGGGGCGTGCAGGTGCGTACCTACGCCGGCACAGCCGACGACGCCGAGCTGCTGCGAGTGAACAACGCCGCGTTCGCCGGGCATCCGGAGCAAAGCGGCTGGACACCGGCCGACCTGGCTGAACGCCGCTCCGAACCGTGGTTCGACCCGCAAGGGCTTTTCCTGGCTTTCGACACCACGACCGAGAAGCTGCTGGGGTTCCACTGGACCAAGGTGCATCCCGACCAGCCCGGGTTGGGCGAGGTGTATGTCGTGGGTGTCGATCCCTCAGCACACGGCCGCGGTCTCGGCCGCGCACTGACCGCGATCGGCGTCGCGTCGCTGGCCCGCCGGCTGGCCGACGCCGCCGACCCCACGGTGATGCTCTACGTCGAGGCCGACAACCTCGCCGCAGTGCGCACCTATCAGGGTCTGGGTTTCACCCTGCACAGCGTCGACACGGCCTACGCGGCTCCGTCCAGCTGAACGCGGTCCGGCCGCGTTCACCGTACGTTCATTTCTCTTGTGAATCTTGGCCACTACCGGCGCATACCTTCCGGGTGGCCCGGCGAGCTGCCGGGAGATCACGAAGCGACGCTAGGAGAGCACGACTAGGTGAAGCTCGACACGGTTCACAAGGCACTGGGCATCACGGTATCTTCGGCCGCAATTGTCGCCCTCACGCTGACGGGCTGCGGCAGCGACAAAAACACCACCGGCGCGCAGTCGGTCGCCGCCGGCAAGTCGGGCGAGCACGTCGACTGTGGCGGCAAAGACGACGTGACCGCCGAGGGATCGACCGCTCAGCAAAACGCGATCGCATTGTTCAACCAAGCCTGGCGCCAGGCCTGTCCGGGCAAAAACCTGGCCTACAACCCAACCGGTTCGGGCGCCGGTCGTGAGCAGTTCATCGCCGGTCATGTCGATTTCGCCGGGTCGGACTCGCCGCTGACCGCCGAGCAGATCGCGCCGGCGGCCAAGCGCTGCAACGGCAATCCGGCTTGGGACCTGCCGGTGGTATTCGGACCGGTCGCATTGATCTACAACCTGCCCGGCATCAACTCCCTCGTGGTCAACGCCGACGTGCTGGGCAAGATCTTCAGCGGAATGGTCACCAGCTGGAACGACCCGGCGATCATGGCGCTGAACCGCGGTATAGCGTTGCCCGACACCAAGATCACGCCGGTCTACCGCTCGGATTCATCAGGTACCACCGACAATTTCCAGAAGTACCTGACTGCGGCCGCACCGGAGAGCTGGACCAAAGGGGTCGGCAGCGAGTTTCAGGGCGGCTTCGGTGAGGGCGCGCAGAAGTCGGCGGGCGTCGTGCAGGCTGTGCAAGCCACCCCGGGCGCTATCGGGTATGTCGAGAAGGGCTTCGCCGATGAGGCCGGTGTTCCGTTCGCGCAAATCGACACCGGCAGTGGCGCCGTTAAGCTCACCGACGACGCGGCCCGCAACGCCATTGATGACGCCAAGTTCGAGGGCCATGGCAACGACCTGATGCTGAATCTGAACTCGTTGTATGCCACCAAGAAACGCGGTGCCTACCCATTGGTGTTGGCGACCTACGAAATTGTGTGCTCGAAGGGCTACGACCGCTCCACGTCGGCGGCGGTCAAGTCGTTTCTGACGGTCGCCGCCAACAACGGACAGAGTGGCCTGTCGTCGGCCGGCTACGTTCCGATGCCCGATAAGTTCAAGGAGCGCCTTGTCGCCGCTATCAACGCGATCGAGTAATCGCAATAATTGCTCGGTCAGCGGCCGCGTCTGCGGTGAAGATGGATGCCAAGACTGACGGATCGATGGGACCACGGTGAGCACGCCAAATCCAGCCGGTGCCGGTTCGGGGGAAGTCGTCGCTGCGCCGCTTCCCGAACCGCCGCTCACCCCTACCCGGCCATGGGGAAGCAGCACGCCCCGCCTAGGGGACCGGCTGTTTCGCGGGCTTTCCCAAGGATCCGGTGTCCTCATAGTCGTTGTGATCGCGGCGATTGGGCTGTTCCTGTTGTGGCGCGCTATACCGGCGCTGGCGCGCGACAGGGAGAACTTCTTAACCTACGGCGGCAACTGGGTCACCACCGACACCTCGGCGATGCACTTCGGCATCCGCGACCTGTTCGAGGTAACGGTGTTCGTGTCGCTGTTTGCGCTGATGCTGGCGATGCCCATCGCCCTGGGCATCGCGATCTACCTCACCCAGTACGCCCCGCGGCGGGCAGTCGGGCCGCTGGCCTACACGGTCGATCTGCTGGCCGCGGTGCCGTCGATCATCTACGGGGTCTGGGGCCTGTATGTGCTGGCGCCGCAGCTTCGGCCGGTCGCCACCTGGCTTCACCAGCACTTAGGCTGGTGCTTTCTATTCGCCACGGGCAACGCATCGGTGGCCGGCGGCGGCACCATCTTCACCGGCGGGATCGTGCTGGCGGTGATGATCCTGCCGATCATCACCGCTGTCACACGTGAGGTCTTCCTGCAGACCCCGCAAGGGGAGATCGAAGCCGCGCTGGCGTTGGGCGCCACCCGATGGGAGGTGGTCAAGACCACCGTGCTGCCGTTCGGCCGGTCCGGCTATATCAGCGGCGCGATGCTTGGGCTGGGCCGTGCGCTGGGCGAGACGGTGGCGCTGCTGATCATCCTGCGCGGCACCCAGTCGGCATTCGGCTGGTCGCTGTTCGACGGGGGATACACCTTCGCTACAAAAATCGCGGCCACCGCCTCGGAGTTCAACGACCAGTTCAAGGCCGGTGCCTACATCGCCGCAGGGCTGGTGCTTTTCCTGCTGACGTTCGTGGTCAACGCGCTGGCGCGAGCCGCGGTCGCCGGAAACGGGCGCCGATGACCTCGATGCTGGACCGGCCGGTCAAGGCGCGCACATTCGCAGGTGTCAGTTTGCGTCGGCGGGTCGCAGACAACGTCGCCACCGTGTTGGTGACGCTCTCGGTGACGGTCGCCCTGGTGCCGTTGCTGTTACTGCTGTGCTCGGTGCTGATCAAGGGATTCCACGCCATCACGTCCAGTGTGTGGTGGACCCATTCCCAAGCCGGTATGACGGCGTTCGTCACTGGCGGTGGCGCCTATCACGCAATCGTAGGCACGGTGCTGCAGGGACTGGTCTGCGCGGTCATTTCCATCCCGATCGGCGTCTTTCTCGCCGTCTATCTGGTCGAATACGCGGGCGCCACCCGGCTGGGCAAACTGACCACGTTCATGGTGGACATCCTGACCGGGGTGCCCTCGATCGTGGCGGCATTGTTCATCTATGCGCTATTCGTGGCCACCTTCGGCTTTCCCCGCTCGGGGTTCGCGGTGTCGTTGGCGTTGGTGCTGCTGATGATCCCGGTGATCGTGCGGGCGACCGAGGAGATGCTGAGGATCGTTCCAGTGGATTTGCGTGAGGCCAGCTATGCGCTGGGCGTGCCGAAGTGGAAAACCATTGTGCGCATTGTGATTCCGACGGGGCTGTCCGGGATCGTCACCGGCATCATGCTGGCTTTGGCCAGGGTGATGGGTGAGACGGCCCCGTTGCTGATCCTGGTGGGCTACTCGCAGGCCATGAACTTCAACATGTTTACCGGGTTCATGGGATCGCTGCCCGGCATGATGTATGACCAGACATCGGCGGGCGCGGGCGCCAACCCGGTGCCCACCGATCGGCTGTGGGGCGCCGCGTTGACACTGGTACTGCTCATCGCGGTCATCAATGTCGGCGCCAGAGTGGTCGCGAAAATATTTGCGCCTGAAAAGTTATAGGAGTTTCGGTGGCCAAGCGGTTGGACCTCAAAGAGGTCAACATCTACTACGGGTCGTTTCATGCGGTCGCCGACGTGTCGTTATCGATCCTGCCGCGCAGCGTCACGGCGTTCATTGGTCCGTCAGGCTGCGGCAAGACAACCGTGCTGCGCACGCTCAACCGGATGCACGAGGTCATCCCCGGCGCGCGGGTCGAAGGCACAGTGCTGCTCGACGACGACGATATCTATGCGCCCGGCATCGATCCCGTCGGTGTGCGCCGCGCGATCGGCATGGTGTTCCAACGGCCAAATCCATTCCCCACCATGTCAATTCGCGACAACGTGGTGGCCGGGCTGAAGCTTCAAGGTGTGCGCAATCGCAAGGCGCTCGATGAGACCGCCGAATACTCGCTGCGGGGCGCGAACTTGTGGGACGAGGTCAAAGACCGGTTGGACAAGCCCGGCGGCGGGTTGTCTGGAGGTCAGCAGCAACGGTTGTGTATCGCGCGGGCCATTGCCGTGCAACCCGATGTTTTGCTGATGGACGAGCCGTGCTCGTCGCTGGACCCGATCTCGACCATGGCGATCGAGGAGCTGATCGCGGAATTGAAACAGGACTACACGATCGTCATCGTCACCCACAACATGCAGCAGGCTGCGCGGGTCAGCGATCAAACCGCTTTCTTCAACCTCGAATCCGTCGGAAAACCGGGCCGGCTGGTTGAGATTGACGACACCGAGAGAATCTTCTCCAACCCCACCCAGAAGGCGACCGAGGACTACATCTCTGGCCGCTTCGGCTAGCCGGAGGAGGGTACCGCGTCGTCGTCGGAGAACTTGCCGTCGGGAATTTCGCCGGTGGCCTGGAAGATAACCCGACGCGCAACTTCGACGGCATGGTCGGCGAAGCGCTCGTAGAACCGGCCCAGCAGCGTTACGTCCACAGCGGCGGCCACGCCGTACTTCCAATCGCGGTCCATCAGCACCGTGAACAGGTGCCGGTGCAGATCGTCCATCGCGTCGTCTTCTTCGCGGATGCGGGCCGCCTTTTCCGGGTCGCGGGACAACAGCACCTCTTGTGCACTATTGGCCAATTCGCATGCGAGCCTGCCCATTTCAGCAAAATACCCGTTGACCTCTTCAGGCAGCGCGTGTTGGGGATGACGCCTGCGGGCGATCTTGGCGACGTGCAGTGCCAGTGCGCCCATGCGGTCGATGTCGGCAACCATCTGGATGGCGCTGACGATGGCCCTCAAGTCACCGGCGACCGGCGCCTGCAACGCCAACAGCACGAAAGCGCTCTCCTCGGCCTGCGCGCTCAGCGCCGCGATCTTCTCGTGGTCGGAAATCACTTGTTCGGCCAGCACCAGATCGGCTTGCAGCAGCGCCTGTGTTGCGCGTTCCATGGCCGCCCCCGCCAGCTCGCACATCTCGCCGAGGCGGTCCGACAGTCGTGAAAGTTGTGCATGGTACGCGGTCCGCATGGGTCCAGCGTACGTGCTCAATACTGCGATGGGCCGCAAGGACGACATGAATTGGCGGTGAATGCCCGCAGCGCGGATCCGGTCTGCGCGAATCTTCCTGTGGTTACTTACAGCTGGTATCGGCGGCGTTGGTGACGCTCAAGTCGTCAGGCAGCTTGGTCGGTGTGCTGTTGGTGCCGTGGTCGATTTGAACGCTGACCGACGAGCCGCTGGGCGGCGGAGTTGAGACGGCCCGAAAGTCAGGGCCGAGCACCACCTGCACGACTTGCCCGATTCCGGTGACTCGCTCGACCTTCGAATTCGGGAACGTCGATGCCACCGTCGCGGCAGCCTGCTCATTGCCCGGGGAGAAAAACACCGTGGTGCCCTTCAGCAAGCTCGGGTAGTCGTCTGGTGCCATCACCTTGAAGCCGTGATGCTGGAGCTGGGTGGTGGCGGTGGCGGCCAGCCCGCTCTTGCCGGTCGAGTTCGATACCTGAACGGTGACGTCTTGCGGTGCGGTGGTCACAGCCTGGACCCGCTCAGCGCGGGCTTCGGTGGCCGGGCTGGGCTGTGGCGCTTTGCTGGTCGTGGATTTGGTGGTCGGCGTCGAGGTCGCGTTCTGGTCGTTTTCTTTGGGCAGCGGATCGTCGTTGATGATCGCGTCGAACAGCGCGCGCATGTCGGAGGTGCGCGGCGGCTCGTTGCCGTCCTCATCGGTTTCACCGGTCGTCGGCACGGTCACGAACGTGATGTGTCCCGCGGTCAGGCCCTGCACCGATTGTCCGAGGTCGACCAGGTCCTTGGTTTTGACGTTGTCGACATAGCTGTCGCTGATGAACATGTTGACCACGTTGTTGAGCTTGGACAGCGATAAGAAGGTGTCTTTGGAGATCAGCGAACGCAGCAGCGACGACAAGAAGCGCTGCTGGCGCTTGATGCGCCCGTAGTCGCCGTTGTCCTCGGTGGTGACCTTTCGGGCGCGGACATAGTTCAGCGCGGTTTTCCCGTCGATGACTTGCCGTCCAGCGTGGGCGAGCACCGTGCCGAGTTCGTCGTCCTTGAGCGGCGTGGTACTGCACACTTCCACACCGCCCAGCGCATCGACCATGTTGGCGAAGCCGACGAAGTCGATGGCGATGAACCGGTTGATGGAAAGGCCAGACAGCTTCTGGATGACCTTCACCAGGCACTTCGGCCCCCCGAACGCATACGCCGAGTTCAGCTTGGTCTCGGTGTAGACGTACTTGGGCCCGTAGGTTCCCGTCTTGTCGTCGTAGAGGGGACCGTAGGCGCCAGTGTCGGGGTTCCACGCCTCGCATTGGACGGGGGTAATCGCCAGGTCGCGCGGAAATGACACCGCAACCACGCGTTTGCGGCTCGCCGGAATGTTGACCAGCATCACGGTGTCGGATCGGGCACCCCCGGCGTCTTCCGTGTCCCCGGCGCCCATCTGGCTGTTTGCCCCAGCGCGGGAGTCGACGCCGACAATCAGAAAGTTCTCGTCGCCGTATTGGCCGCCGGGGTCGACGATGTCGCGCGAATGTGGGTCGAGGGCACTGACGTTGTTGAGGCGGCTGTTTTTCGACGTGCTCCATTGCCAGGCCCCGCCGGTGAGCGCCAGCGCCAGTAGGGCCATCAGTGCCGCGAGCGATCGTGCCGCCAGCAACATGGGGCGGCGGTTGGTTTTCGGTGTCGGGGCCGGATCCTTCGTGGTGGTCGTGCCGATCCGGGTCGGCGGCACCCTGTCCGACGCTTTCGGCAGCACGGTGGTTTGTTCGGCGGGGGTTTGCGCGGCGACACGGAGGGGTTGGCTGCCGGCCGGCGGGTGGTCGGCAAGCCCGTCGGCATATGCCGCCAAGGGGTCCGGGGCGCGATCCGGTTCACCAAGCCATTCGGCGAGGCCGTCGGACGGTGCATCTTCGGGGACCGCGTGATGGTGCCGGGGCTTTTCGGCAGATACGCCGCCGAGCTTGGCAATCAGTTGGGCGACCGTCAGCGCGCCGTCGGTGTGGCATCCGGTCGGCTCGGCGTCCTCCGCATGGTCTCGACTCGGCTCTGCCGGCGGTACCGCTGGCCATTGCCGCGTCCCAGTGAAGGTACGAACGCCGGCAGGCTGGCGTGACGGTCCCGAGAAACGCTCCCACGGCGCGGCGCCTAATGGTGCGGGTCGTATTGGGGTAATGCTTGCCTCGCCGGCACCCGAATTCCGCGGACGGTCAGGAGTGGCGCCGTCGTCGCCGTCACTCATGTCCTACCGGCCTTTCGAACTCTGGTGAGATGCCCAGTTAGTGCGCGCGCATTCAGGCAGCGCCGACGGACCCAGCACTGCAAAGCCACGCGCCATTTCGCAAGGTCGCGCCGTGTTTGTAGCAGGCGTGCACCGGCGCCCGAACGGTCCGCCGCCGGGGCGCGATACACCAAGGTCCATATCGTACTGAGACATGGGCGCTCGCGCGATGTCACGACTGTCCCGATTCAACCACCCGAATGCATGATCTCCGCACCGGCCGGCACCGTGCAGTCGTCGCGGTCGGCTAGCCACCCGTCGGGCAGCGCCACCCGCGCGGGCGATCCTTGCCGGCCCCGCGGGCCGGTCGCGGCTGGCGGGAAAGGAACGTCGTGATCGAGTCGGTCCAGCAATACGTCGAGCTCATCGAGGGTCTTGACCAGCGCCAACGCCCGCCGCAACTCCGAGCCTGCGGGAAAACCGTGCAGATACCAGGCGATGTGTTTGCGCAGATCACGCATGCCTTTGTCTTCGCCGCAATGCGCGGTCAGCAGCCGGCCATGCCGACGGATGATGTCGGCGACCTCGCCTAGCGCGGGTGGGGTAGGGGCAGCGCGGCCGGTGAAGGCGGCCGACAGCTCAGCGAACAGCCATGGCCGGCCCAGACAGCCCCGCCCGATGACCACGCCGTTGCACCCGGTGGTCGCCATCATGGTCAGCGCGTCGCTGGCGTCGAAGATATCGCCGTTGCCGAGTACCGGGATCGTGCGTACCTGCTCCTTGAGCCGCGCAATCTGCTCCCAATCCGCAGCGCCGGAGTAGCGCTGCGCCGCGGTACGGGCATGCAGTGCGACCGCGGCGGCGCCTTCACTCTCGGCGATGCGCCCGGCATCCAGGTGGGTGTGGTGCTCGTCGTCGATACCAATGCGGAACTTCACCGTGACCGGTATGGGGGTGCCTTCGGTCGCGCGCACAGCCGCGGCCACGATCTGGCCGAACAGCCGCCGCTTGAACGGCAGCGCCGCCCCGCCGCCGCGTCGGGTGACCTTGGGGACTGGGCAGCCGAAGTTCATGTCGACGTGGTCGGCCAGACTCTCCTCGGCGATCATCCGGACGGCCTCGTAGGTGGTGGCCGGGTCGACGGTGTAGAGCTGCAGCGACCGGGGTGACTCGTCGGGGGCGAAGGTCACCATGTGCATGGAGGCCGGATGGCGCTCGACAAGCGCGCGTGCGGTCACCATTTCACAGACGTAGAGGCCGCTGACCGTGCCGACCTTGGATTGTTCAAGCTCTCGGCACAGGGTCCGGAACGCGACGTTGGTCACACCCGCCATCGGGGCCAGCACCACCGGGCTGGCAAGCGTGATCGGGCCGATCCGCAACGGGGGCTACCGCCGGCTCATCGTCAGCTTGCCAGCGGTTTGATGCAGCTCGTATGCGGTGACCTTCTTGCCCGTGCGGGCTTCCCGCTCGAGTTGGCGCTGCTTGGACACCTCGAACTTGTCGCAGGCAACCTCGAGTTCCCCCATCAGCACGGCGAGGTCGTCGCGCAATCGGGCGGCCTCACCGGTGAAGTCGTCGCGCTCGAAGATGCGCCACTTCTTCAGCACTGGCTTCACGACATCCTCGAGGTGGATGCGCGGGTCGTAGACGCCGCCGACGGCGATCATCACGGCTTTACGGCGAAACTCCGGCACGGTGAAGCCGGGCATCTTGAAGTTACGCAGCACCCGGTGTAACGACTTCATCGCCTTGTTCGGCGTGATCTCCATGCCGGCTTCGCTGAGGTCGCGGTAGAAGATCATGTGCAGGTTCTCGTCGTGCGAGATCCTGGCCATCAGCTGATCGGCGATCGTGTCATTGCAAGCCTTGCCGGTGTTGCGGTGTGAGATGCGGGTTGCCAGCTCTTGGAACGTGACGTAGAGAATCGAGTCGAAAATGTTCTCGCAGAACAGGTCACCCTGGCGGTTCTGGCCCGGGCTGAAGCCACGGTTGACCACCTCGATGCGCAGCTTCTCCAACTCGACCGGGTCCACCGCACGGGTCACCACCAGGTAGTCGCGGAGTGCGATCCCGTGCCGGTTCTCCTCGGCGGTCCAGCGGTTGACCCACTGTCCCCAGGCGCCGTCCATGCCCATACTCATCGCGATCTCGCGGTGATACGACGGCAAATTGTCCTCGGTCATCAGGTTCTGGACCATCGCCACCTGCGCGACGTCGGAAAGCTGCGACTGCTCAGGCTCCCAGTCCTGCCCGCCGAGTGCGTAGAAGTTCTTGCCATCCGACCACGGGATGTAGTCGTGTGGGTTCCAGTCCTTGTGCATGCTCAGATGCCGGTTGAGGTTCTTCTCGACGACCGGCTCGAGTTCACGCAACAGGTCCAGGTCACAAGGGTCCGGCACAGTGCCTCCAGTTATCTGTGTCTGTGGGTTGCAGTCAATATATCTGTGTATGCCAGTAGCATCAAGTTAGGTCGTCTCGACGGCATGTCCGCGCCTGGCCGAGCCGGACACCGCCCCGGCGAAACAAGGCTTCGGAATTAGTGGGCGATGGCCCTGCTCAGCAGTATGTCAACGCAGTAATCGATGAATTGCGTGCGGGTCGCGGCCAACCGTCCGTCCAGGTAGGCGGTGAACAGCGCGGTCAGCCCACCGATCAAGCTGGTGGCGACCATGTTTTGCTGCACGGGATCGCTGATCCGGGTCAGCTTGCGCTGGAGCAACTCGATGAAGCTGGGCATCCATTCCGCCCCGGAGCGGGTGAGCACCGGCTCGACTCCAGGCGCCAGCAAGAGCACTCGGCCGCGCACCGGATCGTCGACCATCAACGCGACGAATTGTTCGACGGCTTCCCGCGGTGTGGTCGCCGACATCAGCGTCGACATGGCGCGGGTACACACGTCGTCGTAGACCGCGCGCACGAATTCGTCTCGGTCGGCGAAGCTTTCGTAGAAGTAGCGCTCGGTCAGCCCGGCTTTGCGGCACACCGCGCGCACGGTTACCGCCGGTCCGCTTTCGTCGCCCAGTAGCTGTACTCCGGCGGCGATGAGCCTGTCGCGGCGCAGAGCCTGGCGATCTTCCAGGGGCACACCGGACCAGCGGCCCCGTCGTTGACCGGAACGCACATCTCTCCTAGGGTGGAAACTGACAACGCATGTAGTCAGAATTGCTGACCGTGACAGGAACTGCCACAGTGACTCAACATACGTCCGCGGCGGCGCCGCTGACCAGCGAAAGTGGGGTTGCCGCCGGGTGCCCGGTGTCGGCGCTGGGATACGACGCCCCGCCAAAGCCGCTGGGCCCGGAGTCGCTGACCTGGCGGTACTTCGGCGATTGGCGCGGCATGCTGCCAGGGCCGTGGGCCGGATCCATGCTGAACCTGCACCCGCAACTGGGAGCGGCGGTCGAAGCGCACTCCACGTTCTTCCGGGAACGCTGGCCGCGACTCCTGCGCTCGCTCTACCCCATCGGCGGCGTGGTTTTCGACGGTGACCGCGCGCCGACGACGGGGGCCGAGGTGCGCGACTACCACACTGACATCAAGGGCGTTGACGGCCAGGGCCGCCGCTATCACGCGCTGAACCCCGATGTTTTCTATTGGGCACACGCTACTTTCTTCGTCGGCACTTTAATTGTGGCCGAACGATTTTGCGGCGGAATCAGCGAGGCGCAGAAGCGGCAGCTGTTCGACGAACACGTCCAGTGGTACCGGATGTATGGCATGAGCATGCGGCCGGTGCCCAAGACCTGGGAGGAATTCCAGGTTTATTGGGATCACATCTGTCGCGAGGTGCTGGAGAACAATTGGGCCGCCCGTGAAGTTCTCAACCTCAGCGAATTGCCCAAACCCCCGTTTGCGCAATGGCTTCCGTACTGGCTGTGGGCCACACAGCGAAAACTATTGGCGCCGTTCTTCGTTTGGCTGACCGTGGGACTCTATGATCCGCCGGTGCGCGAGCTGATGGGCTATACATGGTCGCGTCGCGACGAGTGGCTGCAC
>NZ_CAXUCH010000016.1:29250-37619 GCF_964249325.1 uncultured Mycobacterium sp.
CTTTGGTGAGCTGGTGCGGCTGGTTTTCGCCGCGGTGCCTGCGCGATACCGCAAGCACCCACGGGCCCGGGCCGGCTGGGACCGGACCACCGGCCGCATCCCGGCCGACACCCCGCTGGTGCACACGCCCGCGCGCAACCTGCCGCCGCTCGACGAGCGCGACAACCCGAAGCATTACTGCCCCGACGTCTGACGCGTTAGCTGTGGGCGTGGTTGTGCGCTTCCTCCAGCCCTGACTGGTGGACGTGTGGATGCGTGTGCTCGGTTCCGTCGTCGTGGGTGTGGGCGTGCTCGTGCTCGACGTGGTCGTGCTCGTGGCTGGTGTGCGCGTGGGTGTGAGTCGCCCCTTCGTGCTGGTGCTCGTGTGAATGCGGCGCCTCGTGGGCGTGCTCGTGGTGCGGCATGGTCGTCATCTCCTTTGTTGTGCTGGTATTTCGGAAACCACCTGCAGCCCGGCGTCGACGCGGTGGTGCCGCGGAACGCCCGGGCCGGCATGCTCGGCGTTGAAGACGGCGTCGACGACGAGTCGGCGCACGTGTTCGTTTTCCAGGCTGTAGAAGATCGTCGTTCCCACCCGGCGGGTGCGCACCAACCGGGCCATCCGCAGCTTTGCCAAGTGCTGGGATACCGAGGGCGCAGGTTTGCCGATGTGCTCGGCAAGTTCGTTGACCGACATCTCGCGATCGGCCAGCGACCACAGCACCTGGACCCGGGTGGCGTCGGCCAACATCCGGAACACCTCGACCACCAGGCTGACCTGGTCCTCGGGCAACCGGCCATTCTGGTTACCTGCATGCATACGCAGATAGTAGCGCAGGGTAGAGTGCTCGTGTCAAACCCTGCGCCGGCCGGGCCGAGGTAGTCCGCCTGTCCGGGCGCAGCGGCGGCTGTGGTACTAAATAGCCTATCTATATTGCTGGGACGTCGGGATGAGGCCGAGATGGTGCGCACCGAAAGCGATAGCTGGGATCTCGCGACGAGCGTGGGGGCGACGGCCACGATGGTTGCCGCGCAGCGAGCGCTGGCCTCCGAGAGGGGGCTGATCGACGACCCGTTTGCCGCGCCGCTGGTGCGCGCGGTCGGCATCGACGTCTACACCCGGCTGGTCAGCGGGCAGATTCCGGTCGGGGAGGGCTCCGACTTCGATCCGGACCGCATGGCGCGCGGCATGGCCGTCCGAACCCGGTTTTACGACCAGTACTTCCTCGACGCCGTGGAAAACGGTGCTCGACAGGTGGTCATCCTCGCCGCCGGGCTGGACGCACGGGCTTACCGTTTGCCGTGGCCGGCCGGCACCGTCGTCTACGAGGTGGACTTGCCGGAGGTCATCGCCTTCAAGACCTCCACACTGCAAAATCTGGGGGCCGAGCCGAAAGCCGAGCGGCGGACCGTTGCTGTCGACTTGCGCGACGACTGGCCGGCGGCGCTTCGAGAAGCCGGATTCGATTCAAGTGCGCCCGCGGCATGGAGCGCCGAGGGATTGGTGGTCTATCTGCCGTCGAATGCCCAGGACGCCCTGTTCGACCACATCACCGCGTTGAGCGCGCCCGGTAGTCGCGTGGCTTTGGAATTCGTGCCCGACACTGCGATTTTCGCCGACGAGCGGTGGCGGGCTCATCACGAGCGAATGGTCGAGCTCGGCTTTGACGTCGTTGACTTCAACGAGCTCGTCTACCACGGCCAGCGCAGCAACATCGTCGAGTACCTAAGCCGCAGCGGCTGGCAGGTCTCGCACCGCGCCGTCGCGCAGATGCATGCCGACAACGGCTTCGACTATCCCGACGACGACGTCGCCGCCGCCTTCGCCGATGTGACCTACTTGAGCGCTGTGCTGCAGTAGCGCTCAATGCAGGTGCGGTAGCACGTTGTTGCGGTAGAAGTCGATCGCGGCGATCGGGTCGCGCTGGGGAAAGTGCATGAACGGCGTCGCGCCGGCATCGAGAACGGCCTGCACCGCTTTGATATGTGTCGCGGCATCGGTGCCGGTTGTCCAGCCCTTGATCACCTTGTCGAGTGGATTGCGCTCTGCTGCCTGCTGGATGCCGACCGGGTTGGGCTGGTCGACGGCCCCGCCGGTGAACCGCCATAGTTCGGCGGCGCGGTTGATCTCGTTCTGGTCGCCGACAACGGCGAACATCTCGGCGCGCTTACCCAATTTGGCCGGATCGCGGCCCGAGGCCTGCGCCCCTTGGTTGAACGCGGAGACCAGCTTTTGGTTTTTGACGCCGTCGGCTTGGGTGATCCAGCCGTCGCCGTAATGGCCGGCCAGCTGGGCGCTTTTCGGACCGCCGGCGGCGACGAAGATCGGCGGCGGCAAGGGAGGCACGTCGTAGATCTTGAGCTGGTTGGTTTGGAAATAGCGGCCCTGGAACGAGATTCGCTGGCCGCTCCACAGTTGCCGGATCAGTTGGATCGCTTCGATCAAGCGGTCGTGGCGCTCTTGGTAGCTGCCGAACTGGGTGGTGGCCGCTTGCTCATTGAGCCGCTCGCCGGTGCCTACACCGAGGAACACGCGCCCGGGGAAGAGGATTGCGAGCGAAGCGAAGGCGTGCGCGACGGTAGTCGGGTGAAAGCGCCAAATCGGGCAGGTGACGCCGGTGCCGAACGGGACATGTTGAGTCCGTTGGCCCACCAATGCCAGCGTGATCCACGGGAACATCGCATGCCCCTCGTTGTCCTGCCATGGCTGGATATGGTCGCTGGCCCACAGGTAACGGAATCCCGCTTCCTCGGCTGCGTGCGCCTGGTCCACCAGCTGCGCTGTTGGGAATTGCTCATGGGACAACACGAAGCCCACACCCGGTCCGGAAGGCGGCGGCGGCGCCGCGGGAGTGGACGGTGACGGCGCGTGTTTCGAGCTGCATGCGGCTGCTACGCCGCTGGCAGTCATCACGCTCACTCCCGCGAATAACTGACCCAAGGCGCGCCGTGACATTCCTTTCATGGCCCGGGAGTACCCAGAAGTGGGGCCGGGGCCAATGCCGGAAGGCCGTGCGTCGGCGCAGGTCATAACGCCAAAGTGCCCCCACCAGGACTCGAACCTGGGACCTGCGGATTAAAAGTCCGTAGCTCTACCAACTGAGCTATAGGGGCGCGAGGCACAGGATACTGCGTTTGCGGATGCGGCTCGTTTGAGGATTCGGTCGGCGGTAACCTAAGCTGGCGTGGCTCCCAACGAAACCACGTTGCGAGTACCCCGGAGAGATTCGGTTCTGGCCCCCTTCGTCTAGACGGCCTAGGACGCCGCCCTTTCAAGGCGGTAACGCGGGTTCGAATCCCGTAGGGGGTACCGCTACGCGGCGACGCGGAGCACACAACACAACAAGGCCCTGTGGCGCAGTTGGTTAGCGCGCCGCCCTGTCACGGCGGAGGTCGCGGGTTCGAGTCCCGTCAGGGTCGCCATCACGGCGAGACACACGCCGTCTTCCGGCCAGGTAGCTCAGTCGGTATGAGCGTCCGCCTGAAAAGCGGAAGGTCGGCGGTTCGATCCCGCCCCTGGCCACCAAGCCGGGTATCTATCTCGTTGCGCCATCGAGTCGCTGCCTATCCTCCGTACTCGACGACCCGGCACAATGCGGACATGACTGCGCGACAGTTCCTCGTCGCCGTGCTGGTGGCGATGTGCGGCACCAGCTGCAGCGCACGCGCCGGCGCCGACGTGCCGCCGCTGAGCGCCGAGGCCCAAGCGGCGGGATTTGTCGACGTCAGGAGCGTCGTCCCGGGCGCGATCATCCACTTGCGTTACGCCACACCAAACAATTTCACCGGCGTCGCGCTGTATCCCGCCGATGCCCGCTGTCTGGTTCACGAATCCATGACATCGGGCCTCGCGACGGCCGCCGACATACTTCGCCGACAAGGACAGTCGCTGGTCTTCTGGGACTGCTACCGTCCGCACGACGTTCAGGTCAGGATGTTCCAGGTGGTGCCCAACCCGGCGTGGGTGGCGCGACCCGGCCAGTATGCGCACAGCCACGAGTCCGGACGCTCCGTCGATGTCACCCTTGCCCGGGCGCAGTGCTTGCAAGGTGGCCGGCCCTGCTTCGTCGAGATGGGAACCGACTTCGACGACTTCACACCGCGCGCCAACGCCTTCGCCAGCGACGGCGTCACCGCGGACGCGCAGGCGAACCGCGCCCGGCTGCGCGACGCGATGAGCTCTGGCGGGCTGACGGTGTACTCCGGGGAGTGGTGGCATTTCGACGGCCCCGGCGCCGCGGCCGATCGTCCCATCCTCGACGTCCCGGTCGACTGAAAAGCGAGGATCCCAGCGGTGAACCGCTACACCCACGGCCGCCACGAGTCGGTGCTGCGTTCGCATCGTCAGCGCACCGCGGAGAATTCCGCTGGCTATCTGTTGCCGCATCTTCGCTCTGGCATGTCCCTGCTGGACGTCGGATGCGGACCCGGGACGATCACCGTCGACCTCGCCGCACGGGTCGCACCCGCTGAAGTCACCGCCGTCGACCTCACTACTGCAGCGCTCGATGTGGCGCGCAAAGAGGCGCAGGCGCGCAACGTATCGAACATTTCCTTCGTGATAGCCGACACACAGGCGCTCGAATTTGCCGATGACACTTTCGATGTCGTGCATGCGCATCAAGTGCTCCAGCATGTCACCGACCCGGTGCAGGCGCTGCGCGAGATGCGGCGCGTGTGCGTGCCCGGCGGCATCGTCGCCGCCCGCGAGGCCGACTATGCGGGCTTCATCTGGTATCCACAGCTGCCAGCTTTAGACCGGTGGCGCGAACTCTACGAACAGGCGGCTCGGGCAAACGGGGGTGAGCCCGACGCCGGGCGGCGCCTGCTGTCTTGGGCTCAGGACGCGGGCTTCGACGAGATCGTTCCGAGTGGCGGAATCTGGTGTTTCGCAACGCCTGATGACCGCGATTGGTGGGGCGGTATGTGGGCGGACCGGATTCTGCAGTCGTCGCTCGCCGACCAGCTCCTGGCGTCTGGGTTGGCAACGGCGGCCGAGCTGACCGAAATCGCCTGCGCATGGCGAGCCTGGGCCGCTGCGCCTAACGGCTGGCTGGCGATCCCGCATGTCCAAATCCTCTGTCTGGCATAGGGAATCCGCCGGACAGCTGCTCGAAGGCATGGGCGACGTTGAGCACCGTCGCGTCGTCGAATCGCTTGCCGATGATCATCATTCCCACCGGCAGGCCGTCGAGCAGGCCAGCGGGCACCGAGATCGCCGGATGACCGGTGATGTCCATGGGTGCGGTGTTGATCGCCTTGCCGTGCGCGTTTGCCAGCAGCGCGAGATCATGCCGGCCGCCGGCCGGAAGTGTCTCCGCCGTACCGGGGACGGTGGGCATCACCAGCACGTCGTAGCGATCCAGCGCGTCATCATAAGCGGCGCGCACGCGCGGCACCAAGTTGCGCGCCTTGGCATACACGGCGCCGCCGAGCGCCGTCTGCCCGTACTTGCCGCATAACACCGCGGCCTTGATGGTGCTGGAAAACTGGTCGGCTTTGGCGAGTCGCTGACGGGCGAAGTGCGCCATGAGCTCTGGGTCGTAGAGTCCGTCCACACCAAGCCCATAACCGTTGCCATCGAGCATCTGAGAGGCGACACCGTCGGTGATGATGACAGTGAAGAGGTGAAACGCCGTCCGATGCCACGGCACGCTGATCTCGCCGATGGTGCAGCCTATTTCGGTGAGCCGCTGTGCCGCCGACCGAACCAGCTCGTCCACGCCCGGACGCGAGCCCGGCTGGCCGAAACCCTCCGAGACCAACCCCACCCGTAGACCGGCGACGTCGCCGGTCAGCGCGGCCCGGTAGTCGACAGCAGGAACGTCGTCGCGCTGACGTGGATCCCGCCCGTCCGGTCCGGCCAGCACGGTGAGCAACAGCGCGGCGTCGGCGACAGTGCGCGTCATCGGGCCGATGTGATCGATGGTGCGCTCGATCGGGAATGCGCCGGTGTAGGGCACCAGCCCGTGGGTCGGCTTATGCCCGACGATGCCGCACAGCGACGCCGGGATCCGCACTGAGCCACCCTGGTCTGCGCCCAGCGCCAGCTCGACCACGCCGGCGGCGACCAGCGCCGCACTGCCGCTGGATGATCCGCCCGCTTCACGGGCGGGGTCCCACGGGTTGCGCACCGGACCGCACGCCGAGGTGAAGCTCGAGCCGGAGCAGCAGAGGTCCTCGCAGACGCTTTTGCCGGCAATGACCGCTCCCGCGTCGAGCAGCCGCTCGACGACCGTCGCGTCGCGGCTCGAAATGAATCCCTCCAGCGTCGCCGACCCGTTCATCATTGGGATACCTGCGACGGCGATGTTGTCCTTGATGGCGACCGTCTTGCCCGACAGCGGTCCCTCTGCGCCTGAGCTGATCTCCGTTGTGACATACCAGGCGCCGAGCGGATTGTCGGCCGGCTGCGGGAATCGGTAGGCACGCTCGGGCACTTGTGGCCGCGCCAGCTTGTCGTACAACTCGTCCACGGTGTCGTAGGACGTCAGCGTGTACCCGGCGATCGTGGTGTAGGCCGCCAATGCATCGGTGTCCAGATGGAAGCCGAAATGACTCGCCGCTGAAGCGATATCCGTTGTCGATGGCCGGGGAACCGCCATGTCCACCTCCGTGCGGCCTAGTCGTGAGATCTTCAGCGTCGAGGTGAGCGCTGCGCGCATTATCCGGGTGTCGCGGGCGGCGATGGTCAGGTTTCGCGCGCAGCCTGCGTTCGGGCAGGTCAGCGCGCGGTATTGGCATTCTCTTTTTTGCAAGTGCGTTATCAGCTGATGGATAACGCAGCTCAGACCTCAGCCGGCATCCGCTCGCGCCGGCTTACGGGCCGGAGGACCGTAGCAGCGAACCGCCGCCCCCGGGGGCCTACCCGTTCACCCGGGGCAACTTCGCGTCCGGGTACCGCGGCAAGCTGTGGACGTTCCGGCAATACTCGGGGTTCGGCACCGCCGAGGAGTCCAATCGCCGGTATCGCTACCTGCTCGAACAGGGCGGGACGGGACTGTCGGTGGCACTCGACCTGCCCACCCAGTGCGGGTTCGACTCCGACGATCCAGAAGTCAGCGAAGAAGTCGGCAGGGTCGGCGTCGCGGTCGACAGCCTGGCTGATGCCGAGATCCTGTTCGACGGCATCCCACTGGGCAATATCAGCACCAGCATGACGATCAACGGCACTGCGGCGATCCTGCTGGCGTTCTACGTCGCCGCCGCCGAGAAGAAGGGGATACCGCGGGCCAAGCTCACCGGCACCATCCAAAACGACATCCTCAAGGAGTATGCCTCGCGCGGCACCTGGATCTGGCCGCCCGAGCCGTCGCTGCGGCTGATCGCCGACACCATCGAGTTCTGCGCAGCTGAAGTCCCCAGATTCAATGCGATCTCGGTGGCCGGAGCGCATTTCCGCGACGCCGGGGCCAACGCGGTGCAGGAGATGGCGTTCACCCTGGCCGACGGCGTCACCTACTGCGACACTGTGGTCGAGCGGGGCCGGATGACCATCGACGAGTTCGCACCGCAGATCTCGTTCTTCTTCTACACCCACGGCGACTTCTTCGAAGAAATCGCCAAATACCGTGCGGGACGACGTCGTTGGGCCACGATCGTGCGGGAACGCTACGGCGCCAAAACCGATAAGGCGTCGATGTTCCGGTTCGGCTGCGTCTGTGGCGGCGCATCGCTGTGTGCACCGCAGGCGCACAACAACATCGTGCGGGTGGCCTACGAAGCCATGGCGGCGGTGCTCGGCGGCGTGCAGTCGATGTTCACCGCCGCATGGGATGAGCCGTTCGCGTTGCCCACCGACGAGTCCACGACGCTGGCGTTGCGCACCCAGCAGATCCTGGCCTACGAGAGTGGGGTGCCGCGAGTCGCCGACCCGCTCGGCGGCTCCTACTTCGTCGAGGCGCTCACCGATGCAACCGAGGCCCGCATCGTCGAGATCATGCACGACCTCGAGCAGCACGGCGGCATGGTGCGGGCCATCGAAGACGGGTACCTGCAAGGGCTGATCGCCGACGAAGCCTATCGGATGCATCGGGAAATCGAATCCGGAGAGCGGCCGATCGTCGGGGTGAACCGGTTCGTCACCGAGGAGCCGCCACCGCAGATCGCCGGCTACGAACTCGAGGCCGAAGGACGCGATCTTCAGCTCAAGCGGCTGTCCAAGGTTCGGGCCGAAAAAGACTCTGCTGCAGCGCAATCCAGCATCGCGGCGCTGGCCCGCGCGGCCGAAGGCACCGACAACCTCATGCCCAAGCTCATCGACTGCGCCAACGCCTACTGCACGGTCGGTGAAATGGTGTCCGCGCTCAAAGCGGTGTGGGGCCGAATTCCAGCAGCCGTTGATGCTTCTATGTCAACGCGACCGGTTGGTATCTGGTGATCTGGTGCTG
>NZ_CAXUCH010000017.1:0-37605 GCF_964249325.1 uncultured Mycobacterium sp.
GTTGGTTTAGCACCAGGCGGGCCGCCGACGCCAGCACCCCGTCGCGGCCGGTGATCTGCTCGGTGAATTCGCTCAGCGCGGCCGCGTCGACTGTCGCGCCGCCACCTCCGGAGGACGGCAGCGTCACCGTGACGCCGCGACGGGCAGCCACTGAGGCCACTGCGGCGTCGATGACTTTGTCGACGGCTGCGGCGTCGGCCGGCGCCCCCTCGTGCAGGTGCCCGAGCGCCCCGCCGCGCACGCTGGTGCCTTCCCGGGTGCCCAGCGCCACTTCGACGGTGACGTGCTTGGCCCACCCGCCGCCGAGCTCCCACGTCTTCTTGACCCGCTCGGCGATCACGCCGGGCCGCTTTCCGGATGGCCCGAGAACCGTCCGGAGTTGGTCGTTGATCGCATCGGAAAGCACTGGACCGAAGGGCTTGTAAGTGCGCGCCAGCTTGGTGACCTGCGACCGCAACCCGGCGAGGTCGGCTTCAGCCGCACCGTCGATCGCACCCAGGTTCAGCTCCTGGCCGAGGTCGACCAGCAACTGGTTGCGTCGTGAGGACGCGCCGTCGGTGATCGACTCGATGGAATCGAGTTCCTCGATCTGGTCGATCCGCATCTTTGCCGACAGCTCGATCAGCGCCAGGGTGGCGTCGGCGGCGTCGAACGGGATGTCGTCGGGGCGCGGGCCTGCGGGTGCCGCGGCCGGTGCCGGCGCAGGTTCGACGGCCGCTTCCGCCACCGGCGCTTCCGCCGCAGGTTCCTCGGCCTCGTCTTCGGGCTCAGGATCGCTGTCGGTGGCGAACAGCACCGCGGCGTCGCGCTCAGCGTTGAGCACTTCCACTGTGCTGTGGGCATATTCGGGCAGCTTGAGGGTGTTCGTCGCCAGCCCGGCGACCGTCGGCGCGGACTTCACCCCGATCTCGACGAACCGCTCGACGCCCAGACCGCCGGCCGCTTCCTCGGTGAACAGCAGATCCTGCGTCTCGATCCAGCGCACCGGGCTGGCGAACTGCCAGGCCAGCAATTCGATGAACACCGTGCGCGCCATCTCGCGCCGCCGCTCCCGCAACCAGGTGTCGTAGTCGGCGAGTATCGGGTCGAGCGGCTCGGCCGGCACCAGATCGCGGATCTCCTGAATAAAGTCCCGATCCAAAGAAAACGGCCGGGGCACCAGGTTGGGGATGTAGCGCCCGATGATCAGGTCGGGATCCTTATCGCGCGGCATCACTCGATCCAGCGAGCGGCGGAATTCCGCCACACCGACACGCAGCACTCGCGAGTGGAATGGCACGTCGATGCCGGGCACCAAGATGAACGACCGCTTGCCGCCTGTGATTTCACGGCGCCGCTCCACCTCGGCTTCTAGCGCCTCCAGGCCGCGAACGGTGCCGGCGACCGCGTACTGCGAGCCGCGCAGGTTGTAGTTGACGATCTCCAGGAATTCGCCCGTGCGCTCGGCGATTTCGGCGACGAATGCGGGGACGTCGGCGTCTGCCAGGTCGATCTGCGACGGCCGGATTGCGGCCAGCCGGTAGTTGGAGCGGCCCAGCTCGTCGCGCGGCACGATGTCGTGCATCTTCGAGCCGCGGTGAAACACCATCTCCAGCAACGCTTCCAGCTCGTATATGCCGGTCACGCATGCCAGTGCGGTGTACTCGCCGACGGAGTGGCCGCAGGCGATCGCGCCCTCGACGAACGCGCCGGCCTCCCGCATCTCGGCGACCTGAGCCGCCGCCACGGTGGCCATGGCCACCTGGGTGAACTGAGTCAGGTATAGCACCCCATCGGGGTGGTAGTAGTGCACGCCGGACGCGATGATGCTGGTTGGGTTGTCGCGCACGACATGCAGCACCGAGAAGCCGAGGGTTTCACGGGTGAACTTGTCCGCGTCGTCCCACACTTTGCGGGCTGCCTTCGACCTGGCCCGCACCTCCATGCCCATGCCCTTGTGCTGGATGCCCTGACCAGGGAACGCGTAGACGGTCTTGGGCGCGGCCAGTCGGGCGGTGGCCGACATCACCAGATCGGACCCGATCCGGGCGCTAATCTCTAAAACCTCAGCGCCCTGGTCGATTCCAACCCGGTCAACGCGGAAGTCGATTTCGTCGCCCGGCCGCACCATGCCGAGGAAGCGCGCGGTCCAACCGATGAGGCGGGCCGGTGGGCGGGCTTGCCTGTCGGTGGCGGTGACGACGTGCTGCGCGGCGGCCGACAGCCACATGCCATGCACGATCGGAGTTTCCAGCCCGGCGAGCAGCGCGGCCGCCCGGTCGGTGTGAATCGGGTTGTGGTCACCGGAAACGACCGCAAAGGGACGCATGTCGACCGGCGCGGTAACCGTGACGTCGCGGCGACGGCGCCGCGGGGTGTCGGTGGCGTTGTCGGAAATCGCGCCACCAGCGCGGGCCGGCTCACTGAGCTCGGCCGCGCCGGTGCGCCCGCGGATCGCGAACCGCTCTTCGAGCTTGGCCAGCACGGTGCCGTCGTCCCCGGCCACGCTGACCGACACTGGGACAACCCGGCCCACCTCGGTGTCGACGGCAACCGAAGCCGTTGCGCTCACCGTGAACTCGGCGCGATCGGTAGGCAGCTTGGCGAGCAGATGCGCGGCGTGGTCGAGGTGCACCAGGCTCAGCAGGCCCTCAAGCACCGGGACACCGGTGTCGGTGACCGCCGAGCCGATGGCCGCGAACACGGCGGCCCAGCAACGGCCGACGAGCGCGTCGGGGACGGTGCTCAGACCAGTTGCCAGCGGCTCTCCGAAGGTGGCCGTGACCCCGGTATGGTCGGCGACTCGCTCCGGGTCCCAGTCCACCGTCACCGTGGCGGTCCCGTCGTGCACGGGAGGTAAGGCGTCGGGCCCGTCGGCGCCGGCGGCGATGGCCAATACGTGGCGCATGGCGGTGGTGGCGTCCTCGACAGACACCACCGGCGTGCCACCGTCAATCGTATTGGGCGGCAAAGTAAATGGGATGTCGATCCAGGTGCCCGACACCGGCACGCTGAGCACGACGTGGTCGCCCTCGGTATGCAGCCGTGCTCCGGTGGAGGAGTGGGTGGCGCGGGGCTCGTCGGCTCCGTCGTGGATCTGCCATTGGGTCGGGTCGGCGATGCGGTGTACCGGGTTTGTCACCGTGCGCCCGGCCCACAGCACGTCCGGGGCGTCGAGGACGACGGCCAGCGGTCCGGTGACGTCGGTCCGACCCACCCGGCGTGAGGTAACCGGCTGCGGTTCTGCTCCGGCTGCCAGCACGTCGTCGATGGCGGCCTGCTCGAAGCGGTCCAGCAGCTCGCCGACGGGTTCGTCCATCCGGGTGATTCCGGCGACCGACGTGGGCCCGGGGATGATGCAGACCTGGTCGGCGTCGTAGCGCGCGTCGTGGGCCTGCCATAGCGAATCGCTGCGCCACCACCGGCGCACATCCTTGTCGATGATCGGCACGAAGTTGACCGGCTTGCCCAGCGTCTTGCACAGCGTGACGAAGAAGGACACGTCCGCCGGGTGCAGTTGCACGGTCTCGGCGTCGGGATAACGCGCCAGCAGCGCTGCAATCGCCTCGTCCGGCTGCTCGAGCAGTGACTTGTCGGCAAACAGGGTCTCGATCCGGCCGTGGTCTTGGGGGTGCAGCCGCGCCTCGGCCCGTTGCAGCATCTGCTCGAAACGGTCGCGCCAGGTGTCGGCCAGCCAGGGGCTGCCCGGCGAAGCGGTGTCGGCGGTCGAGGTGCGGTCTGCGACGGTCAGCTCGACGTAGCGGCGCAGCCACCGCGCGTAAGTCATCTCGGCCACGTCGCCGAAGTACGGCTTGGCGGTCTTGGCCATTGCGGCGATGATCTCGTCGCGGCGTTTGGCCACCGCTTCGTCGTCGCCGGCAACCTCGTCGAGCAGCCGACCGCAGCGGGAAGCGGCGTTGTCGATCTCGTGAATGTCGGCGCCGAGTTGGCTGCGGCTAGAAGCCATGCCGCCCTGGGCTTTTCCGGCGCTGATCCACGTAGGTGTGCCTTGAGTTTCGACCAGCATCCGCTTGACCGACGGCGACGTGGTGGATTCCAGCGTTGCCATCGCCGCAGTTCCGACCAGAATGCCGTCGACGGGCATCAGCGGGAACCCGTACGGCTCGGCCCAGCGCCCGGACAGGTATTCGGCCGCCCGCTCCGGGGTGCCGATGCCGCCACCGACACAGACGGTGATGTTGGGACGCGACCGGAGCTCCGAGTACGTGGCCAGCAGCAGATCGTCGAGGTCTTCCCAGGAGTGGTGGCCACCCGCGCGGCCGCCCTCGATGTGCATGATGACCGGTTTGGTCGGTACTTCGGTGGCGATGCGGATCACCGAACGGATCTGCTCGACGGTGCCCGGCTTGAACACAACGTGGCTGATGCCGATGCCGTTGAGTTCGTCGATGAGCTCGACGGCCTCTTCCAGCTCGGGTATGCCGGCGCTGACGACCACGCCGTCGATCGGCGCGCCGGACTGGCGGGCCTTTTGCACCAACCGCTTTCCGCCCACCTGCAGCTTCCACAGGTACGGGTCGAGGAACAGCGCGTTGAACTGATATGTGCGACCGGGCTCGAGCAGCGTGCCGAGCTCTTCGATGCGGTTGTGGAATATCTCTTCGGTGACTTGCCCGCCGCCGGCCAGCTCCGCCCAGTGCCCGGCGTTGGCCGCAGCGGCGACGATCTTGGCGTCGACGGTGGTCGGTGTCATCCCGGCCAGCAAGATCGGCGACCGCCCGGTCAACCGGGTGAACTTGGTGGACAGTTTGGTCCTGCCGTCGGGCAGGCGCACCACCGAGGGGGCATAGCTCGACCATGGCCGCGCCACTTCAGGAACGGCGCCGACGGTAAACAGGTTGCGCTGACCGCCGCGGGTGGCCGCGGGCACGATGCCGACACCAAGGCCGCGGATCACCGGCGCGGTCAGCCGGGTCAGGATGTCGCCGGGACCGAGATCGAGAATCCAGCGCGCGCCGGCGTCGTGGACGCCGACGATCTCGTCGACCCAGTCGACCTGGCGCACCAAGATCGCCTCGGTCATCTTCCGGGCCAGCTCGACGTCGATGCCGAGCTTCTCGGCCCACCCGCCGACGATGTCGATGCCGTCGGCCAACCGCGGGCTGTGAAAGCCCACTTCCACCTGCACCGGCTCGAAGACCGGAGCGAAGACGTCACCGCCGCGGACCTTGTTCTTGCGGTCGGCCTCTTCCTTGTCGGAGATCTGGTTGCAGTACAGCTCGAAGCGCGAGAGCTGCTCGGGTGTTCCGGTGATGACGACCGACCGCCGGCCGTTGCGGATGGACAGCACCGGCGGCAGCACCGTCCGCACATCTTGGGCGAACTCGTCGAGCAGCCGGTAGATGCGCTCGGGATCAGCGTTGCTGACCGACACCATCGGCGGGCGGTCGCCCAGAATCGAAATGCCGCGTCGGCGGGCTACCAGCGTGCCGGCTGCACCGATCAGCTGCGCCAAAGCCAGCAGTTGGATATCGCGCTCGCCCGCTGCCTTCAGCGACTCGACGCCCAGCACGCCTTGTGAATGCCCGACGACGGCCACCGGCGGAGTACCCGTGAAATCCATGCCCTGCCGCACCAGGGCACGCACGGCAGCGATCTGAGTCAGCAGCACGCCCGGCACCGACACCGCCGCCGACATCAGTTGTTTGGCGGTCGGAACCCGGTCTTCGGCCGCGAGCGCGCGCACCCACTGCAGCGGTTCGAAACCGATCGGACGCACCACCACCAACTCTTGGGCAACCGGTTCCAAGAGCAGCTCGACCTCACCGACCAGGGTCGCCAACTCGGATTCGATCCCGGCCGATGACACCAGCTCTTCTAGGGTTTCCAGCCAGGCGCTGCCCTGCCCGCCGAACGCAACCGCATAGGGCTCGCCGGCAGTCAGGCGGTCGACCAGAGCATGGGCGCCACGCACGACCTCCGAGACGTTCCCGTCGTGGTCAGCGGACACCTCCCCTAGCTGCGCTGGGGCACCGCCGTCCTGCTCGTAGATCGTCACCGTCTGTATCTCCCTATGGCGTTCCGTGCGTCTCGCGTTGCGGGCGTCGAGGTGCCCCGCCGGCGTGTCCTCGATTGCCCGCCGAACCTGGCCGAATCCCGGGCCGACCAATGCGTTGTCGGCGGACCGCTCATCGGCCTCGAGCGTCGAGCGACCCCATCGGTTGCAATAAGAGTGTCATAAGAAGCTGAGCCGATTTTGTGTGCTGAGCGGTTACTGGTGAGTTCTACGCACCGGTACGAGTGTTGCGGGTAACACCCCACTCAACCGCCACGGAACACCGGCGAGACAAACGTCCTGCATGCAGGTGGTTACGGTTGAGTAGGCACAACAGCGCAGATCAAGGCAGGATTGTTACTTAATCGTTATGTTGAAAAATGGAGCCACGCCGGACGCGGCGGCTCAGGTCCGCGAACGCGTCTCGCCGGCGTCGACGAATACGGGACACGCTGGTTACCGTGCGAGCAGTTTGCTGGAACCTTACCCACGAGTCAGGTGACGGCCCGTTCGCCGCGCGAGACCTCGGCCGGCTAGTCCCACTGCCCGAATTGCGGTTTAAGGATGTGGTTGACGTCCACGCCGACGCCGCCGACAGTGCGCTTGTCAATCTCCACCTGGTGCAGATGGGCGGCGGGGTGGGTGAACCCTTGGGGTGAGCCCCAGTTGTGCTGCCAGAAGTAGGAGCCCAAGCCGTCCTGCAATGCCCAGTCGATGGTCTTGGAGTTGGCGTAGACCCCGACTCGCTGATGGCCTAGCACCGACTCCCAGCCCCGCAAATAGTGCGCTACCTGCTGCTTGTACTGCTCATACGAGGGATCGTCGTCGATCGACGCATAGATCGGCGCGCCGACCGGACCACCAGCGGCTTGGTGTAGCTGCCAGCCCCGCTTGGCGTGCAGCACCCCGGCGTTCTGGCCGCCCAGCCAGTCGGCGGTGTCCTGCTTGCCGTATTGGTAACACGAAACGATCTTGAGACCGTTGCGGTACAAGTCGCGGGCCTCGTCCAGTTGGATCGGCTTGCCGAGCATCCACGCGCCGCCGGGCCGGCGGTCGGACACATACCGGATGGAGCCCGCTGCGCCGGCGGCCTTGATGTCACCGGCGGGGATGACCCCGGCCGCGTAATCCAACAAGACGCCCAGCGAACTGGCCGCGGCCGGAGCCGACGTCGCCCCCACACCAAGGCCCAGCAAAGCAGGCGCCGCCGCGGCGAATTTCAGCACGTCACGGCGGTAGATCGACACGTGCCACAGGGTACGACAAATGCATCATCTGTCACAGTGACGTCTCCGGTCACATCTGGACCAATTACCGCGCCTCGCTTGCGGCCCAGGTGACGCGGTATCGGCTCCTCCTGCAAAGGAGGTGCACGCCGGCAGCCTGGGGGCCGTTTACCACCACGGCTGCACAGGATGGGTCCGCACGCGCTAACGCTACGATCCTCCCCATGCCGCTGCTCAGTAGTGCGACAGCTGCCGGGTTCAAGATTGTTCGGCTGCTGGGTCGCGGGCCAACGGGCGACGTCTATCTCGCCGAGCACCCGAGGTTGCCGCGTCGCCACGTATTGAAGGTCCTGCCGGCCGATGTATCGGCCGACCCGGAGTATTGCGAACGGTTCAACCGAGAGTCCGACCGGGCAGCGGCGCTTTGGCACCCGCACATCGTCGGCCTGCACGACCGCGGTGAGTTCGAGGGCCACCTGTGGCTTTCCCTGGACTACGTCGACGGCGCCAGCGCGGCCCAATTGCTAAGCGATAGCAATCCGGATGGCCTACCGCCAGACGAGGTGGTCGAGATCGTTAGCGCAATCGCAGACGCCCTCGACTACGCTCACGACCATGAGCTGCTGCACCGGCATGTGAAACCGGGCAACATTCTCATCGCCCAGTCTCAATCCGGCCAACGACGAATCTTTTTGGCGGACTTAGGCATCCCGCGATACCTCGACGACGTCAACGGTTCGACACAGACGAGCATCACTGTCGATACCGTGAACTACGCAGCGCCCGAGCAGCTGATGGATGGCGCGCTCGACGGCCGGGCCGACCAATATGCTTTGGCGGCTACGGCTTTTCACCTCTTGACCGGCTCGGCGCCATTCAGGCACAGCAACCCCGCCGTGGTGATCAGCAAGCACCTCACCGAACCGCCGCCACTGCCAGGCGATGTGAAACCAAAACTGCGTCCTTTCGACACGAACTTTTCCCGCGCACTGGCCAAGGCTCCCGCCGACAGATTCCCGCGATGCCAGGACTTCGCCAAGGCACTTGAGGCCGATCACCGCAAAATGTCAGACCTCCCGGATGCCGATGCCACTGCGGTAGACACCTGCCCAGCACCATTGCCAGTGCCACAGCCCGCCCCAGATATGGTCACCCCACGCGAGGGTGACAGTGACGCCGCTTGGCTGACCGAACCAGCGACAGCCGCCCCGCCGACTGCCGAGCCTGACCATGCCGAGATGTCGCCACACACTGAACTCGGCGATGCCGAGACGTCTCCGGCGCCTGTCGGATCCGGTGCTACAAGTCCAGGCAAACCGGTACCGTCGCGTGGTCGCCTGCTCCCGCGGGCCGCGGCATTCGTCCTTGCCATCGTGGTGGTGGTGATCGGGTTCTTCATTGTCATGGCGCTGCGTTTGCGCTCTGAGTTCGAGCCCGCGCCAACCAATCTCGAAGCCCCTTCGTCCGCGACCACGACGTCGCGGCCGGTGCCGGCGACGGCCACGCCGTTGCCCAGTACGGCCATGACGCCACCTGCGAGGCCACCTGCGAGCACCCCACCGCTGACGACCACCAAGCCGCCGTCGCCAACGAGCACGCAGTCACCGGCAGCGACGAAGTCACCGGCGTTGACGGATGCGCCGTCGACGACCATGTCACGTCCGCCGTCGCCGACGACCCCCGCAGCTGGGCATAGATAACCGGCCGGCCATCGGCATTCCTTGTAGTCCCCAGCAGGCGGGTGCGACAGCCATCTCGAACTCGGGCGCACCAATCTACTGCGTGAGCACGCCCGGTGGATTCGCCTGGCAACCCCCCGGCGGGTGATCAGCGGGGCCTCGGTGCCCAGCAGTCGGCGCGAAGCTATTCGGAGGCTGCCGATATCGTCAAGCCAGTGGGGCGCCTTGCCGATCCGGTGACTGCGGCAGGACGATGACGCTGACGGTGACCAGCCCCCGGCGGCCGGCTTCCCGGGCGATCTCGTCAATGAAGTGGGCAGCCGCCGGGGTAATCGATTCCGCCCAGGTTCTAAACCCCTGCACGATGACCGGGTCGTGTTCGAGCAGCGGTTGCACGTACCGCAGCACGCCGACCACGTCGTCAGGCAGCGGATCGGTCGACTGCTCGTCAATCCAGCGGTGCGCGAGGGCAATTGCGGCGGCGTGGTCTTGATCAAGGGCGACCACATCGTGCGCCAATCGGCGTAACCGGTCGAAGAAGATCTGGCGCCCTGGCGTCTCGGCGAGAGCTTCCAGCAGGGTGGTGGCCGCCGGCGGCAGCAGCATCTGCCCGAACAGGGCGGGGACCGGCAGCTGCCACTCGTTGAACAACTCGGCGTACATCGCGGCGATCGACGGAGACAACGGGGCACTGAGCCGTCCGATCACGCCGATGCTGTCGCGGTGCGACGTCGCCAGCCGCCGCAGAATGCGTTCCCTGTCGGGAATGTCGGTGGCAGCGTCGATAGCGGCGATCATTTGGTTGAGCCGGTCGCGTTGAGCCACCAGCGACGCGCGGTGCTCGTCGAGCACATCGACCAGTGTGGTCTGCTGACCCTGCCGCAACCGCTGGATGTCCCTGATGCTGACGCCCAGGCTACGCAACAGGTCGATGCGCAGCAGGTCGAGCACCTGGTCGCCATTGAAGACGCGATAGCCGTTGGACAGGTGGTCCGCCCGCAGCAGTCCGATTTTTTCGTAGTGGCGGATGCGGCCCGGCGCGATCCCGGTCAGGGCCGTGACGTCGCCGATCAGCAACTGCTCAGCCACGTCTTGACCTTACAACTGTGGCAAGGTCTGTACTGGTTGCATGGACCGCGATCAGCTCATCGACCTGACCCGCCGTGCACTGAAGCTGGCGCGTGACAAGACGACCGACCTGGCGCCGGCCGAGCATACTGTCGACGCGCGCGACTACACCTCAGTCGAGCGACATGAACGCGAGCGGGCAATGCTGATGTCCAGCCCCCAGCTAGTCGGCTACGTCTCGGAACTACCGGAGCCGGGCAGCTACTGCACCAAGACGGTGATGGGGCGATCGATCCTGCTGACTAGAACCTCCGGCGGAATGGTCAAGGCGTTCAACAACGTCTGCCTGCATCGCCAATCGCAAGTCGTGAGCGGATGCGGGGCCGCGAAAAGGTTCAGCTGCCCCTACCACGCGTGGACATACGACAACACCGGTCGTCTGGTTGCGGTTCCGGGACGCGAGGGCTTCCCGCAGATCGCTGTGAAGTCCGACGGTCTGACTGAGCTGCCCGCCACCGAGTTCGCCGGATTCCTCTGGATCGCATTGGACCCCGGCGCCACGCTGGATGTCGCCGCGCACCTCGGCTCGCTGGCCGACGAGCTCGACTCCTGGGGGATCGGGCGATGGTCTCCACTGGGTGAAAAGGTGCTCGACTCCCCCATCAACTGGAAACTGGCGGTCGACACCTTCTCGGAGAACTACCATTTCGCCACCGTGCACCGCGAGACGTTTGCCAAGATCGCTCGCAGCAACTGCACCGTCTTCGACGCCTACGGCCCCCATCACCGGTTGATCTTCCCGCTCAACTCCATCCTGGAAATCGAGACCGTTCCCGAAGACCAGTGGGACCCGTTCCACAACATGGTCGTCATCTATGCCCTGTTTCCGAATATCGTGTTGTCTGTGACCATCGCCAACGGCGAACTGTTCCGGATCTATCCTGGCAGCGAACCGGGCAGATCCATTACCGTGCACCAAAACTCAACACCGATGGACCTCTCCGACGAATCGGTGGCGGCCGGTGCGCGAGCGGTGTTCGACTATGCCCACGCCACAGTGCGCGACGAGGACTACCAGCTGGCCGCCAAGCTGCAAGCCAACCTCGAGTCACGAGCGCGCGAGCAGCTGTTGTTCGGCCGCAACGAGCCAGGTCTGCAGCATCGCCACCGCAGCTGGGCTGACGCCTTGGGAGTTCAGTCGACCGGCCGCACGCCGGCCAGTTCCCAATCGCGGTAGAGCGCCAGCGAGCGCTCGTAGAACCCGAACCCGCTCACCGCCTCCCCGCGCAGCGTCCCGTGATAGCGATAGGGACCCTCCATGTATTCGATCGGCAGAGCATGCGCAGGGGCGGCCACCAGGGGCTCTCCGGTCAGATACAACTGGAGTGTGGCGCAAGTCAGCCGGTGGCGGTCGGGCATGAACCGGGTCGGCGATAGCGGCGGCAGCAGCGGGTGAACCGAATCCGGCCAACGCACATAGCTATCGATCGTGACCTCGACATCCTCGGCGCACTCCGGCGGCGAGTCCGGATAGCTGACCGTGACGCCCGAGAACGGTTGCAGCGCATTGCCGTTGGTACGGTCGAACTGGCGCCAGATACTCAGATCGACACCGTTGTCCAGGTTGATCGTGCGCCATTCGTGCGACCGGGCCCGCGGATCTCCCCCGGTGCCTCCGCCACCGGCGTACTTGCGAAACCACTGCCGATCCACGTGCCCCGCGTCGCCGCTGACCTGTTCACACACCTGACCCCAGCGCAGTGTCCCCGTCATCGCCATCCTGGTCTGAAAATACGAATAGGTGTCGGGCTGGCCGAAGCAGTCGATCTTGCCGCGGTACTTCGAGGCCCCAACGGGCACCGGTGCGCGCGTCGGTGTCACGTCCAGGGCGAGCCGCATCGGTTGGCCCGCCTGGTCCACGCCCACCAGGTCGACGTGGTAGGTGTAAGGCACCAGTTCGCCGTCGCTGCTGCGGCGGGAGGTCCAAACCGCTGTTCCGGCCCCGCTGTCGTAGCCGAGGTCGAGGTGTCCTGTGGCTGCGGCCAACTTCGGTGGACCTGTCCGCTCCAGGTTGGCCGGCGGCATGTCGTAGTCGGTGTAGGTTCCGTACGCGCCTGTGTCGCAATCAAATAGCGCCATCGTGTAGAAGTCGGCGACCACCGATCCGCCCGGGCGGTTCTTGTTGAAGATGGTCAGGAACGCGAAAGGCCGACCGGAGGTGCCGACCAGCTCGCCGGCGAGGAACCAGGTGTCGGATTCCTGATCCGGGTGTGCGCCTTCGGCCGCGGGAAACTCCAGCGTTTGATCGGCGGGGACCAGACGAAACGGATAGCGGCGCCAATCGGTGTCTGCCCGCAGTTGGTCGCTCAAATCGGCTTTTTCTCCCGCTCGGGCTTTTTTATTATATTAGCATCAATAGACAACAACTCCCTTCTCGAGGTGGTGCAGATGACCGATCCGGCCCACCGGTCGTACGACGAACTGTTCATCGGCGGACGCTGGCGCATACCCGCTACCGGGCGCCGTCTCACGGTCATCTCACCGCACTCCGAAGAGCCGGTCGGCGAGGTTCCGGAAGCCGGCCCTGACGATGTCGACGCTGCGGTGTGCGCCGCGCGTCGGGCTTTCGACGACGGTCCCTGGCCCCGGTTGGAGCCACGCGAGCGCATTGAGAAAATCGAGAAGCTTGCCGCGATCTATGCCGGCCACATCGACGAGATGGCCGACCTGATCACCGCGGAAATGGGCTCTCCGCGCAGCTTTTCGAGACTGGGACAGGCGGCTGGCGCGGCTCACATGATGCAGCTGGCGTTGGCCACCGGGCGGGACTTCTCGTGGGAGGAGCGCCGCCGCGGAGTGCTGAGCGAAGTCCACCTGCGCAAGGCGCCGGTCGGCGTGGTGGGCGCGATCGTGCCGTGGAATGTGCCGCAATTCCTCATCATGCCGAAGCTGATCCCGGCATTGATCGCGGGCTGCACTGTGGTTGTCAAGCCCGCGCCCGAAACACCTTTGGACGCTTTGTGGTTGGCCGAGATGCTGGAGCAGATCGACTTGCCCGAAGGGGTCGTGTCGATCCTTCCCGGCGGCCGCGACGTCGGGGAATGCCTAGTGCGCCATCCCGGTGTGGACAAGGTCGCGTTCACCGGTTCCAGCGCCACCGGGCGCCGCATCGCCGCCATCTGCGGCGAACAACTCAAGCGGGTGAGCTTGGAGCTGGGCGGCAAGTCGGCGGCGATCATTCTCGACGACGCCGACATCGACAAGACGGTCACCGGGTTGAAGACGGCCGGTCTGATGAACAACGGGCAGGCCTGTGTGGCGCAAACCCGCATCCTGGTCAGCGAACGCCGTCACGATGAAGTCGTCGATGCGCTCGCCGACATGATGGCGGGCCTGCGTGTCGGCGATCCTGCCGACGAGGCGACCGACATCGGACCCCTTGTCGCCGAGCGCCAACAACGCCGAGTGCAGGATTATATCCGCTGCGGGGTAGCTGAGGGCGCCCGCATCGTGCTCGGCGGCGACGACCCGCCGATCGACCGCGGCTGGTACGTGCGGCCGACGCTGTTCACCGATGCCACCAACGACATGCGCATCGCGCGCGAAGAGATCTTCGGTCCCGTCCTGACCGTGCTCACCTACAAAGACGAAAAGGATGCGGTCCGCATCGCCAACGACAGCGACTATGGTTTGGCGGGATCGGTGTGGACGGCCGATGTGGCGCACGGCCTGGAGATTGCGGCCGGTGTGCGCACCGGCACGTACGGCATCAACATGTATATGCTCGACATCGGCACGCCGTTCGGCGGTTTCAAGCAGTCCGGTATTGGCCGCGAGTTCGGCCCGGAGGGCCTGAGCGAATATGTCGAACTGCAAGCGGTGGTCAGCAACGGCGCGCTGCCGCCGCTGGGCGGGGCAGCTCCAGGGTGAGCTCGACGGGACAGCACAGTTCGCCCCGCTGGTTGGTCACCTCGATACGCAGATCCACAAGATAACGCGGCGGGTCGACCGACGTGTCGCAGCGCTTCGCCACTGCGCGTCCTCGGCCCACCATGGTGTCGCCGGCATAGATCGAGCCGGCCAGCGTCATCTTGTGCCGCACCACCCGGCTGTGCGGACCGGCCCAATCAGTCGCGACACGGTCGGCGAAGCCCGCGAGGTGCATGGTGTTGACGAAAATCGTTGGGTGACCTTGGCTTTGGGCGTAAGTCGGGTCGATGTGGCCGGGAAAGTAATCCCATGTCGCCCCCGCGTTCTCCACCACCCGCTGGTAGTCGATATCGTCGCGAACCTCCGGTAGGTCGACGGGAGGACTGAGCTGTTCCCAATTCACCGTCATGACGAGGTTCCAGGGGTGAACCGCAACAACGTATTACGGTTACGTGCTACCACCGCGCCGTCCTGGCGGCGGTAGGTGTCGAGGGTTTCGACGAAGTGCCCCACGCCCAGCCGGGTCCGTTTTTCCCGCGACACCGACACCACTTCCTCGACGACGGTGAGCCGATCACCCTCCACGATCGGCAACGGGAACTCGGCGTCGTTGGCGGCGTTGATGAATGTCTTGCCGGGAAGGGGCACCCGCAGAGCGATCGACGCCACCCGGGGCTCACCGGTCGGCAGCCACGGTGGTGGTATCAGCCATCCCATCAGCAGCGCGGGCGGTGCCAGCAGACCGCCCCACGTCTTTGCGGCGAAATCGGCGTCCCAGTATGACGGATTGGGATCGTGGATCAGCGCGGCAAACAGTTGGATGCGTGCCGCGCTGACCACGGTGCCCGCGGTTCGCGGTTCGGTGGCCACCCCGACCATGCGCAGCGCATCCTCATAGCTGCCGAACGCGAGTTTGTCGCTGATGTCCATCACATCATGAGCGGATGCCGACTCGGCATTGAGTCCCACTGCAGCTCACGGGATGTGAAATACCAGCCGCCGCGCTCGTAGATGAGTTGGTCCCGATACGTTCCGGTGGTCCTCAGGGTGGTAACACCAAGCTTGTCCACGGTGAACAGGATGGCGACACAGTGCTGGGTCCCGTTGATGCCGTCGACGCTGATTTCGTGGTCGACGGCGACCAGCCGCTGCTTACCGTCGCCGTCGAACGCGGCGCGCAGGTCGGTGAAGAGTTCCCCGTCGCGGGTAAAGGTGGCACCGGAGTGGCGGAACGTCGCGATCCAGCGGTCGCGGTCCCCTTCGGAGTAAAACCGGTTGTTTCTGGCGGTGAGATCCAAGATTCCGGCGCGCGCCGTCGCCGCATGGAGCAGGTACTCCTGCTGGTAGGTCATGCTCATGGTGGTTTTCTCCGTCTTTAGGTCAACGACTGAGGATGTATCCGTGGGTTTCTCGGTCCCACGCGTTCGAGCCGACACCTCGGGCGCGAAGAATATCCTTACGCACCCGACCGATCACGGTTTTTGGTAGATCGTTCACGATCTCGACATATCGCGGCACACAGAAGTACGGCATACGGTCAGCACAGAAGTCCAAAAGCTCCGCATGCTCCAGCGTGGCGTTGGGATGTAACGTGACGATCAACAGGATGTCGTCCTCGCCGAGTTCGCCTGGTACCCCGACCACCGCGGCCTCGAGCACAGCCGGATGTCGCATAACGATGCTCTCTACTTCGACCGAGGAGACGTTTTCGCCCCGTCGGCGCAGCGAATCTTTGAGCCGGTCAAGGTAAGTCAAGTTACCTTCGCCGTCGAGCACACCGAGATCACCGGTGCGAAACCACTGCGGGTGCCGGTCGATGCGCAGGCCCGGCTTCTCGCCTGGAGGCGCTACATAGCCTTCGCTCATCACATGAGGATACATTGCGCGGCAGGCGATTTCGCCTGACTTTCCTGCCGGCAGCGGGTTGCCGTCGCCGTCGAGGATGCGGACGTCGAAATTCGGATTCGACCGGCCCGATGTTCCCGGCACACCCTCGTCGGCGACGCCTTTGACGGCGACGGGAAAGGCCTCGGTCAGACCGTACATAGTGACGATCCGGCAGCCGTAGCGCGTTTCGATGTCGCGGTAGATGGCGGCGTCGATGGGTGCCGCTGAGATGAACCGCAGCGGCAACTGGGCGTCACGCGGGTCGGCGGGCTGGTTCCACAGCATGGAAACCATCGCGCCGGCACCAGCGAATCCTGCCGCCCCGCAAGCGCGCACATCGTCCCACACTTCGCTGGGATGAAAAGCGGCCGCCAGCACGGTTGTCCCACCGACCAGCATGGGCGCCAGCACCGACGGCGCCGCGCTGAGATGAAACAGCGGCATCGCGGTCCACACGACCTCACCAGCGCTGAAGTCCCAGGCCGCCGCCACGGTTGCTGCTGCGGAGAACAGGTAATGCCACGTGGTGGCAACCGCTTTGGACGCTCCCGTAGTACCTGAGGTGAAGAACAGCGACCCCACCTCCCCGACATCGGCCGGGCTGTCGACGACCGACCGAGCGGCTCCGCGGCTTAGCCGCTCGTCGAGTGAATCTCCTTGCACCACAACGTCGCTCACTGTGCTCAACCCGGCGGCAACCTCGTGGACGCGTGGCAGTCGGTCCGGATCGGTGATGACCACCTTCGCCTGCGACAACCGAAGCGCGTGCAGCAGGAAGTCACCCTTGTTCGCGGCATTCACGGCGGCGGTCACCGCGCCGATGCGGGCCGCCCCCAACCAGAAGTAAACCCATTCCGGGCAGGTCGCGGTGAACAACGCGACACCGTCGCCCCGGCCGACCCCCAGGTCGGTCAAGGCGCTGGCCGCGGCGCAGGACCGCTGCCGCATCTGCTCGAAACTCACCGGGCTCCCGGCGATCGACATCATCACCCGGTCGGGGTACTGCTGGGCGCGACGGTCGAGTACCGCCGGAACGCTGAACCGGTCTACTCCGAAATCAGCCGGACCGATGGGCTGTCCCCGGTCCCCCTGCATCAGGCGGCTCAAGCTTGTGCGGCTGCCGGGTCAGGCTCGCCGTCGGGGGTGTATCCGAAGTCGTTGGGCGAAGGTTGTTCCCCCGGGTAGAAGCGGTGAGCCCAGCGGCGCAGGGCCGCGTAGTCGTGGGCTTCTTCCGGCGCCAGGTTTGGCTTTTCCAGGTATTTCATGTTCTCCCAGGTGAAGAAGTCCTGTTTGACGACCTCTTGCTGCAGCGCCAAAAACCGCGCGGCCCGGCCGGTGGGCACCTCGCCGGTATCACCTGGTTCGCGAACAGACGCCTGCGTGTAGAAGTAGTCGGTGTAGTCCTCGTCGACCGGCGTCTGTCCGGTGACCTGGATGGTGGCCACCAGCTCGCTGGGGAACCGGACGATTCCCAGCCCCAGCGAGTAGTTGTCGTAGATGATCTTGGCCTCGACAGGACCGGTCGGCGTCAACCAGGTTCGTTCGCGGCCGCCACCGAAATTGGCGTTGACCGTGGCGTGCAGGTGGTAGCCGGAGACCTCGAACGAGGCGGTGGTGGCGGGGTTGGCAGCCTTGTGCACGTACTGAACGTGATACGGGTCGGCGGCGTTCTCGATGATCATCTGCGCGTGCACCTTGACCCGGTTCAGCATCCGGCTGTGCGGATGCAGCGGGTAGTACTCGCCGGTCTCCAGTTCGGGCAGCACGGGCGGTTGCCAGTACGGCGGCCTGCCGTGGCGCTCGTGCCAGACCAGGATGAAGCCGTACCACTCGGTACTCGGGTAGGTGCGGATCCGAACGTTCTGCTTGCAGCCGATCTTGCTGTACGGAATCAGCGCATTGGTACCGTCCCCACGCCAGCGCCAGCCGTGCCATGGGCAGACGATGTTTTCGCCCTCGACGGTGCCGCCGACACCCATGTTGGCGCCGAGGTGCTGACAATAGGCGTCCAGTACGTGCACTTCGCCGGATTCGGTGCGGAACAGCACCAGCTCTTCCCCGAAGTAGTGCACCCGCTTGACGCCGCCGGCGGCCAGATCGGATGCGAAGCCGACGATGAACCAGCCGGTGGGGAACCGGTACGGCGACAGCCCGATGCCACTCGGACCGAATTCGCGTTCCGAGGGATCCATGGCGGAATCCGAGATCGCTTGCGTCACTATCTCTCCGTTTCCCACGCGGCCGAGCGGCAGTGCCGCACCTCGCTCGCCGCGGTTGGAAGACTCGCTCTATTTTTACTATCTTAAGCATTGAACGTCAACGAGGGGCGGGACGGTGGCCATGTTCAGGCACCGCAACTCGCCGGTGAATCGAGGTTGCCCATGACCGCCGCGGCAGTGGACCTATCCGATTTTGAGTTGTGGCGCAATGGTTTTCCAGATGAACTGTTCATCGAGCTGCGGCGTGCCAGGCCGCTTTTCCGCCACGACCGTACTTCTGGCGTCGCGAAGACAGGCGTCCAACGTGATTTCTGGATTACCACCAAGCACCGCCACGCCGTGCGTCTTCATCGCGACGCCGACTCGTTCACCGCAGTGGACGGCCCCTTGATCCAGCCCATCGACACGTTCTTGTCGTACCCGACGATCATCGACATGGATCCGCCGGAGCTGAACAGGCGCCGCAAACTCATTTCAAGTGCGTTTACCCCGCGGGCGATCGCCAAGCTGGAAGACGGGATCCGGGCGCGCGCCGCGCGGATGATCGACCACCTCGTCAGTCAAGGTGGCGGAGACTGGATCAGTGATGTCGCCGACCAGCTGCCCATGACGGTCATCGGCGACATCATCGGTATCCCGGAGGAAGACCGGCGGCGGATCTTCACCGCCTTCGACCGCATCCTGACCGCGCGCTCACCCCAAGGCCGGCTGGGCGAACAAGAGGAGGCCGAGCTTTACGCCACCGTTTTCGGGTACGCAACCGAGCTCACTGCCGAGAAGCGACGCGAGCCCGCCGACGACATCTGGAGCACGCTGGCCACCGCCGAGGTCACCGGCGACGACGGCGAGAGGTTCCGGCTGCCCGCGAACGAACTCGAGATTTTTTTCTTCGTGCTGGCCTTCGCCGGCAGTGACACCACTAAGAACGCACTTGCCTCCGGGTTGCAGGCTTTCGTCGCGAATCCGGAACAGATCGAGCGTTACCGCGACGAGGAGGCGCTGCGCCCCACCGCAGTTGAAGAGGTGCTGCGCTGGGCGACCCCGGTGGCGTACTGGACCCGCACCGCCAAGGTCGACGTCGAGATGGACGGCCAACACATCCCCATGGGCGACCGGGTGGTGTCGATGCTGCGCTCGGCCAATCGTGACGAGGAGGTCTTCGACGACCCGTTCCGGTTCGACATCGGCCGTCAACCCAACCCGCACGTCGCATTCGGCGGCGGCGGACCGCACCACTGTCTGGGCGCCATGCTGGCCCGTGCCGAGCTGCGTGCCGTATTCGACGAGCTGCTGTTGCGCTGCGACAATATCTCCGTCGGATCACCGAAGGTGGCCCACCCGAACCTACTCACCAACATGCAGATCTACGACGAGATGGCGATCTCGCTGACGGCTCGCTGATACTCAGTCGACGATCCGCAACGCCGCTTTCGGGCACTGGTCGACCGCGGCGCGCACGTCGATCTCGCGGTCCTGCGGCACTGGCCCATCGGCGATCTGCACCACCTCGGCATCGCCTAGTTCGAAGATGTCCGGGGCCAGTGATTCACAGAACCCGTTGGCTTCACACAGCGATTCGTCGACAATCACCCGCATCGGATGCTCCTCACACTGGCGAGTCGTTCACTATGCATAGCTAAGCACTTCCTATGTCGATGTCGATACTGGTCCCGTTGCCATTACGAAGACTTGCAGCGAAGGCCCTGCCGGCAACGTGGGAACAGCGAGGTTCACGGTCAGTAGTCGTTTTCGAAAGCGAAGTAGGAACCGCGAATGGTTCCTGCGAGCTTTGTTTTCTGCGTCGCGAACTTGAACCGCGCTGCGAGCTCCGCAGGGACTTCCATCCCTTCGGAGAGCTTGAATCCGACCGCCCGCTTCTTCGGGTCGTCGACGGTGTACATCACGTTGATGGACAGACCGTTCTCGTAGAAGACGTAGGCGATTCGGATGTTCTTGACTTGGAAGGCCGTAGCCTCGAGCGGCCGAGAGGAGATGGCGATGTCGCGTTCTTCCTTGAGAATCCGGTGCACCCAGTCGATCGTCGCCTTGGCGCTGCTCGCAGCCTGCACCGTGAAGACGTGGCCGTACTTGTTCTTGAAGTAGCGGGCCTCGTGGGCCCGAAGACCAGCGAGGGCGGCCGCGACCGGCGAGGACTCCAGGCCGACTGTCGAGACGGTGTTGAAATCCACGGCGTAGGGCATGACCCACTCTCCTGTCATCTTGCTTGGATGTTGTCGGTCTACCAGCCATGACCCCAAAGCGAGCCGTGATGTGACATGGATCGGTTGAGCTGGGACCAGAAATTTTGTTCCCCCTGGTTGGAAGCACCCTGCGCCGAGCGCTTGCCATGCGGCAACACCCTCGCAGTTGCGCTACGCCCCTTTGGGTCTTGTCCCGATCACTTCGGTTGCCGTCAACCGCTCCAGCTCTGCCTGGGTCAGCCCGCACTGGTCACGCAGCACCTCGTCATTGTGCTGGCCCAGCATGGGTGGAGTGCGCCGCAACCACCGCGACTGGCCGACCAGCGGGGCGAACGGCGGACGCGGATACCAGCCGGTGCCGGTGCGCGGGTGATTGAGCGACTCGAAAAACCCGCGGTCGCGCAGTTGCGCGTTTTCCGTCACCAACGACGGCGAGACCACAGGCGCGGCGGGAATGCCCGCCTCGGCCAAGCGTTCTACCGCGGCGGCCAGATCCTGATCGGCGAACCACTCCTGCAGCCGGCGATCGATGTCGTCGGCGCGCTCACGCCGGCCAGCGACGGTGGCAAGCCCGGCATCGTCGCTCCACGACGGCCGACCCATCAACTCGGCCAGCGCGCGCCAGTGCTCATCGGTGGCGATAGTGACGGCGATCCACTCGTCGTCCCCGGCGCAGCGATAGAGGTTCTGAACCGCCCAACCGTGACCGCGGTTGCCTTCCCGGCCCAATGTCACTCCGAAGACTTCCGATTCGATTGCCTGAACGGCGGTGACATTCAGCACCGCTTCGATCATCGGCAACTCAACGAGCTGACCCTGTCCTGTTCGCTCCGCGAAATCCAAAGCCGCCAGCACCGCGAACGCGGCGTGTACCCCGGCCAGTGGATCGCAGGCTCCGCGCGGAGCGACGGGCGGCCCGTCAGGCAGGCCGGTCACCCAAGCCAGGCCGGCGATCTGCTCCATGGTCGGGGCAAATCCGACGCGGTCGCGCCACGGACCTTCCAAACCGAACGCGGGCATCCGGGCGACTACCAGCTTCGGGTTCACGGCCAGCAGCGCTTCCGCAGTTAACCCGAAGTGGTCCATCACGCGCGGCGAGAAGTTCTCGATCACTGCGTCGGCGCCGGCCACCAAAGTTTCGAACAGCCGCCGACCGTCCTCGGACGTCAAATCGAGTGTCACCGAGCGCTTGTTGGTGTTCATGGCGTGGAAAACCCAGCCGTATTCCCACCAGTCGTCGACGTCGGTGCGCATGCCGCCCGAATAGCGAATGCCGTCGGGACGCTGGATGGACTCCACCTTGATGACATCGGCACCGAACGCAGCAAGAAGGTGCGTCGCCGCGGGCCCGGCCCAGAACGCCGTCAGGTCGACGATGCGAACACCCTCGAGCGGCAACGGCCGGCCCGCTAGATTGTCAGTGAATTGCCTTGGCTGCCAAGGTGATTGGTTGTTGTCTTCGCCGACGGCGGGGGCACGACGCAGCGGGGCGGGCCGGCAGCGCGACATCAGCCACGGCGGCCGCGGCTGGTGGAAACCGGCAGGGTTGCGCACGAATACACCGCGATCGCGCATATACGCCATATCGCGGATGGTGGAGCCGTTGCCCAACGGCGCAATCGGCAGCCGAAACAGTTGCCCGAGTTCGACGATCTCCTCGACGGTGCGTTCGGCCAACCACGGGCCGATGAGTTCACGGATCAGATCGCGGTACTCCCACCGGCCGATCTGAAAACGCAGCTGCGGAATCTCGGTCAGCTGTGGACAGTCGACCATTGCAGCGAAGTCGAGCCACTGCTGGCCGGTCACCATGGTGATGCCGACGTAGCCGTCCTTGGCAGGCTCGATCGAGGGCACTTCGACGGTTCGGGTGACCGGCGGCACCTGCAGCAGCTGCGAGTGCAACCATTCGCTGCTTTGCATCAGCGTGATCGCTTCGAGCATGGACAGGTCCAAATGCTCACCGGGACCGCCGCGCTTGACGCGGCGGCGAATCGCCAGGACACCGAACGCGGCGAACACGCCGCCCACGTATTCCCCAAGGTCGCCGCCGATCGCGATCGGCGGGCCGGCGGGGTCGCCGCGGAAACCGGTCGAGCCCGCCCATGCCTGCAGCGTGAACTCGCTGGCCGCGCGTTCGGCGTACGGACCGGTCCAGCCGAAGTCAGAAATGGTGACGACGACAGCGTGCGGTGAGTCCGCCAGCAACCGCTGCGGATCGATGCCGAGCTCCGCTGCTTGTGACCGGGTGGCGGTGACCACCACAACGTCGGCCGCCGCGAGTTCGGCACGAAATCGCGTGTCAGAAGCCGGGATCGTCAGGCTGCGCTTGCCGGCGTTGAGGTAACTGAACAGTGGCGAGTCGGCACGATCCGGAACAGGTGAGCGGCTGGCGGTGAACCGGCGCAGCGGATCGCCTTGCGGCGGTTCGATTTTGCGCACTGCCGCGCCGGCGTCCACCAGGAGCTTCCCGCAGTAACTGCCGGCGATCCGGTCACTGATCTCGACGACACGCACGTCGTCAAGCGGTGTCGGTCGGCCGTCCAGCGCGTCGCTCACCCTGCATCCGTCCGGGTCGTTTCTGTGTGATCGTCGTAACTTTGCCAGCATAAGGCCCGCGACTGCGCAGGTCGGCGAGCAGTCAGCATGGCTATTATGCGATCACTGCTAAGATACGAATTTATCGCGCGGTCGCCGGTGACCGCACCGTCTTTATCCGTGTATCGCTGCGAGGATCAGATGACCACGCTGGGAGTCGGCCCGGAGGCGCGCCGTCGGTTGTCCGCGCCGCGGATCGCCGAGATCGTCGCAGACGAGTTGCGGCGTCAGATCATCGACGGCGAACTGGCCGACGGTGATCTGTTGCCTCGGCAAGAAGTGCTCGTCGAGCAATTCAATGTCAGCCTCGTGTCCCTTCGGGAAGCACTGCGGATTTTGGAGACCGAGGGTCTGGTCTCGGTTCGGCGTGGCAACCGGGGCGGCGCCGTCGTGCATGCGCCGGCCAAGACCAGCGCTGCCTACATGCTCGGGCTGCTGTTGCAAAGCGAGTACGTCAAGGTGTCCGATCTCGGTGCGGCGCTGCTGGAGCTCGAACCTGCTTGCGCGGCGCTGGCCGCCCAGCGGCCCGACCGGGCCGACACGCTGGTGCCCGACCTCAAGCAGATCAACGACGCGATGGCCACCCACCTCGATGACGGTCGCCAATTCACCGAAATCGGCCGGCAATTCCACGATGCCCTCGTCCGCGGGTGCGGAAACCAGACCATCATCGCGGTGGTCGGCACGCTGGAGACGCTATGGACCAGCCACGAGCAGCAGTGGGCCAACGAGAGTGCGGCTCACGGCACCTACCCCTCGCTGAGCAAGCGTCGTGCCGCGCTCAATACACACGTCAAGCTCACCGAGATGATCGAGGCGGGTGACGTCGACCGCGCGCGCCGGGTTGCGGCCCGGCACCTTGCCGACACGCAGACCCACGTGTTGGCCGGCCGGCCCGATCAACGGATTTATGCGCTGTCGCCGCAGGCCCTGTCGCGGCCGCGGGACACCCGCCGTCTGTAGAGCGAAGACTCATTAACCGGTGCAACGAGGGAACCGTGAGAACTGCATTGGTCACCGGTGGCAGCGGTGGAATTGGTAAGGCATGCGGAAAAAAGCTGTGCGAACTCGGCTATGACGTTGTGCTGTGCGCACGGCGCGAAGACCCGTTGCGGGCCGCGGCCGAGGAGATCGGCGCCCGCTACATCGTGGCCGATGCGTCGGATCCGACCGGATTCGCTAGCGCGACAAGCGCGTTGGAGACCATCGATCTAGTCGTTCACGCGGCGGGAATGCTGGGCGGAACCTACGCGCGCAAGCAGACATTCGAGCAGTGGCAGGCGATCATGTCCGCCAACCTCGACTCGTGCTTCGTGGTGACGTCCGCGGTCTTACCCCGGATGCAGGCGGGCTCACGGCTGGTATTCATCTCCTCTTCGGCGGCACATGAACCGATGATGGCCCGAACCGCCTACTCGGCGTCGAAGGCCGGGATGAACGCATTCGCCCGAGCCCTGGCGCTGGAGGTGGACCGTGACGGTATCGCCGTCCACATCGTGACGCCGGGACCGGTGGAAACCGAGATGCTGCAAGACGTTCCGTTCGAGATGCATGCGATCCAGGTCGCCGACGTCGCCGAGGCGGTCGCGTGGCTCGACACCGTGGACCCGTCGGTGGATCTGCCGGAGCTTCGGATGCAGGCGGTGCGGCGCGGCCCCTTCGCTCGGCCGCCGATCGTGCCGACCGAGGCTCGCCGACGGGCAGCGCAGCGACGATGACGCTTACCGCTTAGTCCACCTGCTGGATGCGGACCATGTTGCCGGCGGGATCCCGCAGTGCGCAGTCGCGTACTCCGTACGGCTGATCGATCGGCTCCTGGACGACCTCGGCTCGTCGATCTTCTAAGCCGGCCGGCAACCGCTCGAAGGTGCCATCGAGATCTTTGGCTGCCAGCACGATCAAGCCGTAGGTGCCCTTGGCCATCATCTCGGCGATGAGCCGGCGTTCCTCATCGGTTAGGCCTGGTGTGGCGGCCGGCGGGTACAGGCGATGGACGTGCCAGGCTGATTGGGCGGGCCGATGGTGATCCAGCGCATTTTGCCGTTGCCGACGTCGAGGCGCACCTCGAAGCCGACAATGTCACGGTAAAACGCCAGCGAAGCCTCGGGGTCGTCGTGCGGGAGCATGCTCGAATGAATGGTGATGTCCATGACGGTCACGCTAGATGTAGCTCGAGGGCGGGCGCTTCTCGATTCCTGATCGGTTTGGTCACCTGTTTCTCCACACACGACGGCATCCCCGCCGTCGCGTGAGCCGTCCGTTCCCGGTACACGCTCGGCGGTATTCCGACCAGCTCGGTGAACCGCGTGCTGAATGTGCCCAGCGAGGAGCAGCCGACGGCGAAACAGACCTCAGTGACGCTGAGATCGCCCCGACGCAACAGCGCCATCGCGCGCTCGATGCGCCGAGTCATCAGATAGGAGTACGGCGATTCGCCGTAGGCGAGTCGGAACTCGCGAGACAGGTGACCGGCCGACATATTCACGCCACGCGCGAGCGCTTCGACGTCCAGCGGCTGCGCGTACTCCCGGTCGATCCGGTCGCGCACGCGGCGCAGCCGTGCAAGGTCGCGCAGACGCTCCTGCTCGCCGGCTTTTCGAGTCACACGCGGATCGTACGCGGCACGGTGGGGGCCCTCGGCGCGATATCAGACAGATTGACGCCCGTATCGCTAGTTTACTATTTTTATGATGTTAGGGGTCTTATGGATGTTGGGCTGAATTCCGAGCAACTCGCGCTGCGCGACAGCGTGCGTGACGTTCTGCATACGGAGTGCCCACCCGATGTCGCCCGGCAAGCCATGACCGATCGGGAACGCTGGCGCGCGCTGTGGAAGACCGTCGTCGACCTGGGTTGGACCGACCTGGCCACGCCAGACGGGGAATTCGGCATCGTTGACCGCGTCGTGGTGCTGGAGGAATGCGGCGCCGCGATTGCTCCCATTCCGTTGCTGAGCAGCGTCGGTCTCGCGGCGGGCGTCTTGCGGTCGAGCGGTCACGGCGAACCATTGAGTGAAATCGCCGGTGGCGCCGTGGCCACGCTCGCCGTGCATCCGCCGGGGCAACGGCTGCCTGGTGTGCCGATGACACTGCAGGGCGGGCGGCTGCGCGGACGTGCTGTTGCGGTCCCGGATGTTTCCCGGGCCGAGTTGATTGTCACCTTGGCCGACGCCGACGATGGGGTGGTGGTCGCGGTCGTGCGCGGCAGCGACGGCATCAGGGCTCAGCCGGCCGATTGCACCGATCCCGCCCAACCGCTGGCCGATGTCGAGATCGAGACCGTGCCGCTGATGACCGCCCCGGTGGACGTCGAATCTGCCTTGGCGCCAGCGATGCTCGCGGCGGCTGCCGACCTCGTCGGCGTGGCCAGCGCTGTCCTGGCCCGCTCCGTCGAGCATGCGAAGTCGCGGCAGCAGTTCGGCAAGCCGATCGGCGCCTTTCAAGGTGTCAAGCACGCATTGGCCGAGAACTACGTCAGTGTGGAGCGCGCCCGCAGCCTGACCTATGCGGCGGCCGCTCGCCTCGACGATCCAGGGACCACACCGGCCAATGGCTGGACCGCCGCGGCGCTGGCCAAGGCGGCCGCAGGCGACGCGGCACTCGGGTGTGCGCGCACCGCGGTTCAGGTGCACGGCGCCACCGCCCAAACCTGGGAGCACGACATCCACCTCTACCTACGGCATGCCTGGCAGCGCGCGGCGGCGCTGGGCGACAGTCGTGCGCTTTACCACGCGGTGGGGAGCCAATTCGCCCGGGGCACAGAGTGACAACGACTGAAACGTCGGAAGTGGTCGCCGAGTTCGCTGCCTGGCTGACCGAGTTCTTGCCGCGCGATTATAAGGAGCGGTATAGCCAATACCGTTGGGATCTCACACTGCGGCGCGACTATCAGCGCGCAGCCTTCGATGCCGGCTGGCTGCAGCCGACGTGGCCGCGCGAGCACGGAGGGCGGTCGCTCGACTTGCGGGCGGCGATGGAGATCCGGCTCGAGGCGGCCCTGCGCTCGGCACCCAAACTGCCCAACATCGCCGGCCCCAATGTCGCCGCGCCCGCGATTCGCCAGTTCGGCACACCCGAGCAGATCGACCGCCTGCTGGTGCCGCTGCTACGCGGCGACGAGTGGTGGGCATTGGGAATGTCGGAGCCTGAAGCCGGCTCGGACTTCGCCGGCTTACGCACCCGCGCCGCGCGTGACGGTGACGTGTTCCGGGTCAACGGCCGCAAGATCTGGACGACGCAGGCACATCTCTCGCAGTGGTGCACGCTCTATGCCCGCACCGATCCGGCCGCACCGAAACACCGTGGTATCTCGTGTCTGATCCTCGACCTTGAATCAGCTGGGGTAAGCATCAACCCGATCCGGATGGCGTCGGTCTCCGACGAGACCTTCTGCGAGATGTTCCTCGACGACGTCGAGGTGCCGGTGACCAACCTCTTGGGGCCGTTGGACGGAGGCTGGCAGGTCGCGTTGTCGTCGCTTCACCACGAACGCCAGATGATCTGGATCATGAACTGGGTGGAAATCCAGCGCGGACTCGAATCGATCCGCGGCACCGACAGCGAGGACATCTTCGCCGAGCTGGGTTCGCTGCTCGCCGACGCCGAAGCGTTGCGGGCTACCGGGTACCGGGCGCTGAACAACGAACTCGCCGGCCGGCCGAGCCCGGAAGTGGACATCCTCAAGCTGCTGGGATCTGTGACCTTGCAACGTGTTTGGGAACTCAGCGCCACCGCTGCGGGCCCGCAATCAAGCGCTGATCCGGACCTGCTGTTCGAACGTCAGGATGCGCTGGCCGCGACCATCTACGGCGGCACGTCGGAGATCCAGCGCAATATCATCGGTGAGCGGCTGCTCGGACTGCCGAAGGGATGACGACGATGGACTACGACCTCGGCGCCGACGCCGGCGAACTGCGAAAGCGCGTGCGGCATTTGATCGCTACCCATATCCCCGAAGGCTTCCTGGGCGCCTGCACCGACGATCCGCAAGACCTCGCCACCACCGAGTCCTTCTGCAAACTCCTGGCTTCCGAAGGCCTTCTCGCACTGGCCTGGCCGAAAGAGCACGGCGGCGGAGGAGGTTCGATCTGGCAGCAGACCGTGCTGCGCGAAGAGATGTGGGCCCACCACGAACCGCGTGGCGCGCAGTACATGGGCATCAACTGGGTCGGACCGGCGGTGATGCGCTACGGCACAGCCGAGCAGAAGGCCCGCCACCTATCGGCGATTGCCGCCGGCGAAGTGATTTGGTGCCAAGGGTTTTCCGAACCGGAAGCCGGAACCGACCTGGCGTCGTTGCGCACCCGCGCTGTGCCCGACGGGGACGGGTGGCGCATCACGGGTCAGAAAGTGTGGACGTCGTATGCGCAGATGGCCTCGTGGTGTGTGCTGGCCGCGTGCACCGACCCCGACGCGCCGAAATCGCAGCGGCTCACACTGTTTCTCATTCCCATGGACCGCCGCGGGATCACCGTGCGACCGATCCGGTCGATGCTGGGCCCACATCACCTCAACGAGGTGTTCCTCGACGGAGTGCAGGCCTATCCCGACGACGTCCTCGGTGAGGTGGGCGATGGCTGGCGGGTCATGCGCGAAGCGCTGGCCTTCGAGCGCGTCGGCATCGCCCGCTACGCGCGGTGTGAGTCGCTGCTGGACCGGATGCGCACCGAGCTTGGCGACGAATGGGACGCCTTACCCGAAACGATACGCAGCCGCTGGGTGCGGGCCTTGGTCGACCTGCGGGTCGCCCGACTGCTGGCCTACCGAGCGGTGTCCCTGCAGGACGACCCCTCAGCGGGCGCGGCGGCCAGCGCGGCCCGCATCGCGGCCACCACCTGCGACCAGCAGGTCGCCGAGTTGTTGTTCGATGTGCTAGGTCCGGTTGCGCTGGACAGCGGCTACTCGGCACCGCTGCACGGGGCGGTCGAAGACCACTGGCGCTACGCGCAAGCGGCCACCGTGGCGTCGGGAACCATCGAAGTGCAGAAAATGCTGGTGGCACGCGACATCTTGGGGGCACACCGGTGAATACCGCTCTACCGGAAGACATCTCCGACTTCGCCGCCGCCGCGGCCAAGCGGTTGGCCCGACTCGGCGGACCGCAGGCGGCATTGCGGGCTGAGAGCGACGACGATGTCCGCCACCAGGCTCGGCGCGCGCTGCTCGACCTCGGCGCGTTCGATCTCGATGTCCGCACTTCATCGGATGACCTGCTCGCCGCCGCGGTGCTGTGTCAGGCCGCCGGGGCCACCGCACTGCCCTATCCGATTGTCGAGGAACTGCTTTCGATCGACGCCGCCCGGCTGGCTCTGGTGAATCCCACCGCGCCGCGCATCGACCACGGCGATCTGCCGGGCGAGTGGGTCGCCGCCGACCTCGACGGCACCCGGCACCGTCCGCAGCTCTCGTCGCGGACGGATGCCAAGTTGGGGCCGTTCCTGGTGGCGGCCACATTGAGTGCACCTGATGGGACGGTGCCGCACGCCGACGTCGACGTGCACCTGATGCTGGGCTCGTGGCGGATTCTGGGCGCAGTGCAGCGGTCACTGCAGATCGTCACCGAGCACGTCAACGCCCGGATACAGTTCGGAAAGCCGCTGGCGGACTTCCAGGCCGTCCGGTTCGCGGTCGCGGACGCGGCAGTCCCGGTACGCGGGCTTGAAGAACTCGCCAAGTACACCGTGTGGCGATCGCAATCCGCACCGCCGGAAGTGTTTTCGGCGGACACGCTGGTTCTTCGACTCAAAGCCGTTGACACCGCACGCCAGGTGCTGCGCACGTCGCATCAGTTGCTCGGCGCGTTGGGTTTCTGCGACGAGTCCGACATCAGCGTCATCGACCGACACACCCAGCCACTGATCCGGCTGCCCGCCAGCGCCGAGGAACTCGCCCTACGCCTGATACCGGGCGTGCGCGACGGGCGGCTCGAAACGCTGTTCGGCCAACCGGTGGCCACGGCATGAGTGTCGGGCCCATCGCCGCCGGGGTGGCCCCCGGTCAGGCAGACGGCGGAATTCCGTTCGGGACCCGGCTGCAGCAGCTCGCCGAGCAACTGGGCGACGCGCGGGCTCTGGTCACGGTGGCGCCCGACGGCACTGCACAGGCCATGACTTTCGGCGAGCTCGACGCTCGCGCCAATCAATGGGGCCGCGCACTGGCCGCGGCGGGAGCGGAATCCGGTGCGCTTGTCGCGCTTGCTATTCCGAATTGCGAGCAGCTGGTTTTGGCGGCGCTGGGATGCTGGAAGATCGGCGCTGTTCCCGTCCCGATGCGCTGGGATCTGCCTGACTGGGAGCGATCCCGGGTGCTCAAGGTGATCGACCCCGTCGTCGTCCTCGACGACCAGCACCGCTCGGCGCTGGCGTCGCGGGCGGCACAGGAGTCCGGCAGCCCGCTACCGGATGTGTTGTCCCCCATGGTCAACGGGATCTGCAGCAGCGGCTCGACCGGCGTGCCCAAAGTGATCCTTAACCTGGCGCAGGCGCTGTGGACACCCGAACACAGCGTCCCGTTCATGGCGCACTGGATGCCGGTGCCACAACCCCAAACGATTCTGGTGCCGGGGCCGATGTATCACACCAACGGCTTTGCTCCGCTCAACAACCTGCTGGGCTGTGACCGCCTGGTGGTGCTGGAAAAGTTCGATGCCGCAAGGGTTGTCGATTCGATCGAACGGTACCGGGTCACCAACTTCACTGCCACGCCGACGATGTTGGCGCGGATCGCCGCGCTACCAGACATCCGCCAGCGCGATTTCTCCAGCGTGGCCTGGATTCTGCAGGGTGCCGCCGTGATCCCGCCGGCGCTGCTGCGCACCTGGTTCGAATTGCTGAGCCCCGAACAGGTCCTGATGGCCTACGGGATGACGGAGAATCTGGGGCTCACCGCGTTGCGCGGCGACGAATGGCTGGCCCATCCCGGCAGCGTCGGCCGCGGCTTCCGGGGCACCGAGATTCGGATCCTCGACGAACAGGGCAGCGAGCTTGGCCCCGGCGAACAAGGCGAAATCTACCTGCGCGCGCCGATGAGTGCCGGGTACCGCTATCTGGGCGGGGCGCCGCCCCTGCCGTCGACTCCGGACGGATTTCGTTCCGCCGGCGATATCGGCCACGTGGACGCTGACGGTTATCTCTATATCGCCGACCGTCGCGCCGACATGATCATCACCGGCGGCGCCAACGTCTTTCCGGCAGAGGTGGAGTGTGCACTCGCCGAGCACCCCGACATCGCCGACGTGGTTGTCATCGGACTCGCTGACCCGGAGTGGGGACGCCGCGTCCACGCTGTGGTGCAACGCGCCCCGGGTGCCACACGGCTGACCGATCAGCAGGTGATCGCGTACGCGAAAAGCCGGCTCGCGCCCTACAAGGTCCCCAAAACGGTCGAGTTCGTCGAGCAGATCCCTCGCACAGCGGCAACCAAGATCAACCGCTCGGCGATGATCCGACAGCGTGGCGGATAACTGGCGCTTTCCTAGTTCGGCCATTCACGTGCGCCAAAACGGCGAGCAAGCGGTAACCTCATTCTCAAAGCACCGTCAGACGCGGACCAGAATGAGGAGAAACGCCCATGGCCGCCCCGGACGACGAAGTCGAAACCACCCGCGGCGACCGCTTCATCAAGACAGCGGTCGCGATCCTGGGCGAAACCGGGCGCACCGACTTCACCGTGCAAGAAGTCGTCGCGCGCGCCAAGACATCGCTGCGCGCTTTCTACCAGCACTTCAGCAGCAAGGACGAATTGCTCCTCGCGCTGTTCGACCGAACCATGGCTCAAACGGCGCAGACATGGCGCGCCGAAATCGCCGGAATGGACAGCTGCGCTGCGCTGAAGCTGGTGGTCGACCGCATCAGTGCGCAACCCGAGTCGAGCACCCAGGACAGCCTCAACCGGGCATTGACCTTGTACAACCAGCAGCTGGCCGAGACCCGGCCCCGCGACTACGCCCGAGTGGTCTCCCCGCTGCACAAACTCATCCGCGACATCGTGGACCGCGGCATCACCGAAGGGGTGTTTCGACCCGGGCTGGACGTCGGAGCCGCTGCCGCCATCGTCATGCAGACATTGCTGGGCGCGCTTAGGCTGCACTGGCTCGGCGCCGAATTGAACGGCACCCCGATCGACGCCGGCCAGTTGTACGACTTCTGCATGCGCGCTCTCGGCGCAGGTCAAGGCGATACCGACGTGGCGCCGTCGTCGCTGTCCGAGCTCTTCGCCAAGGTCGGCCTGCGGGACGTCGCCCACCACGACGACGCGGTGGAGATACCGGTCAGCCCCCAGGTGGTGAACACCTCGGGTGCGCTGCAGGGCGGCCTGATCGCGACACTGGCCGACGTCGCCGGCGGACAGCTCGGGCTTCGGTATCTGCCGGCGGGTGCCAGCCTGACCACCGCTGATTTGTTTGTGCGCTACCTGCGACCAGTCCGGGAGGGGTTTGCTCGAGCTGTCCCCCGGGTGCTCCGAGCCGGCCGGCGATCGATCGTCACGCAGGTCGACATCTTACGCAGCGTCGACGACGAACTCGCCGCAACCGCCACCGTGAACTTTGCCGTCGTCGAACGCGACGACAGGGAACCACGCTGAAAATTCGGAGGCCTATTACCTCTCGCCGCATAGCGTGGTAACGTCATTACCAGATCAGCCCCATGAACTAGACCCAACAAAAGGAGGTCGCTATGCCGTCCCGCGAGCTGCCCTTTCCGGTGTTCGACGCCGACAACCACATGTACGAAACCCAGGAGGCGCTGACCAAGTTTCTGCCGGACAACCGCAAGCACGTCATCGACTACGTGCAGGTCCGCGGTCGCACCAAGATCGTGGTGCGCGGCCACATCAGCGAGTACATCCCCAACCCCACCTTCGAGGTGGTGGCCCGGCCGGGCGCCCAGGAGGAATACTTCCGGCACGGCAGCGGCGGCAAGAGCTACCGGGAAATCATGGGTGAGCCGATGAAGGCCATTCCCGCTTTCCGCGAGCCCGGGCCCCGGCTGGAGGTCATGGACGAGCTCGGCGTCGACTACGCGCTGATGTTCCCCACGCTGGCCAGCTTGGTCGAAGAGCGGATGAAGGACGACCCGGAAATGACGCACGACGTCATCCACGCACTGAACCAGTGGATGTACGAGACGTGGTCGTTCAACTACAAGGAACGCATCTTCGCCACCCCGGTGATCACCCTGCCCATCGTCGAGCGCGCGCTGGAAGAACTCGAGTGGTGCCTGGAGCGCGGTGCGCGCACCGTGTTGGTCCGCCCGGCGCCGGTGCCCGGCTACCGCGGCACCCGCTCGTTTGGGTTCGAGGAGTTCGACCCGTTCTGGCAGGCCTGCGTCAAGGCCGGCATCCCGGTGTCGATGCACGCCTCCGACAGCGGCTACACAGAATTCGCGAACGTGTGGGAGCCCGGTGATGAGTTCCTGCCGTTCAAGCCGACCGCCTTCCGGACGCTGGTGATGGGCCACCGCCCGATCGAGGACGCAATGGGCGCGTTGATCTGCCACGGCGCGTTGTCGCGCAATCCGGAGCTGCGGATCCTGTCGATCGAGAATGGTGCCGAGTGGGTACCGCATTTGTTCAAGAGCCTCAAAGGGGTATACAAGAAGATGCCGAATGCGTTCGCCGAGAACCCGATCGAGACGTTCAAGCGGTGCATCTACATCAGCCCGTTCTGGGAGGACAACTTCGTCGAGGTCGTCAAGATGGTCGGCTCCGACCGGGTGGTGTTCGGCTCCGACTGGCCACACCCCGAAGGTCTGGCTGACCCGCTGAGCTTCGTCGACGAGCTCACGGGCCTGGATCAGGAAGACGTCGAAAAGATCATGGGCGGCAACCTGATGAAGCTGATGAAGGTGTCGACACCGGCGAAACAGGTCAGCGCCTAGCACCGGCGAGCAGACGAAAAAGCCCCCATTTCGGGCCGAAATGAGGGGCTTTTGCGTCTGCTCATCACCACCGTAGGGTCACGACATGGAGCAGCGCATCCTCAACGCGGTCATCTATCAACACGATCCGCCGATTGCCCGGATCGTTCTCAACCGGCCTGACAAGGCCAACACCAAGGACTCAACGCTGGTGCGGGAAGTCGACGAGTGTCTGCACGACGCCGACCGCGACGGCGAGATCAAAGTCGTGATCCTCAAGGCCAATGGCAACGGCTTCTGCGGCGGTCATGTGGCTCGCTGGGGCCCCGACGAGAACCCGTATCCGGAGTTCGGCACCACCTTCGAGGAGCTGTACAAGGGCACCGCTGATCTTTTTTTGTGGCCGACGTTGTATCTGTGGGAGTTCCCCAAGCCAACGATCTCGCAGATTCATGGCTACTGTATGGGCGGTGGAATCTATCTGGGCCTGTTGACCGACTTCTGCGTGGCGTCCGAGGACGCGTATTTCCAGATGCCGCTTGCCCAAAGCCTCGGCGAGCCCGGCGGGCACACGATGATCGAGCCGTGGCTGATGATGAACTGGCATCGCGTAATGGACTGGCTTTTGTTGGCGCCCACGCTGTCTGCTCAGGAAGCACTTGACTGGGGTCTTCTCAACAAGGTGGTGCCGCGCGACGAGCTCGAGGACGCCGTCGAGGACATGGCGCGCCGGATCGCCCAGATCCCGTTGACGACGTTGATGGCGGTGAAGAACAACGTGAAGCGAGCCTGGGAGTTGATGGGCATGCGCGTCCACCTCCAGGTCAGCCACATCCTGACCAATATGGTCGGCGCGGCGTCAGATGTTCAAGCGCGGCGAGCCGAGCTGCTGCAGTCAGGTCTGAAGCCCCGCGACTTCATCGATCGCAGCGAACCCAACACCCCGCCAACGTGACGCTGCAGTCACATTCGGGCTCGAGCGTGACGATAGCGTCACGCCCGGAGAGTGCACGCCCGGTCAGCGGCTCATCTCGCCGGCGACCCTGCGCCCGGCGGCGTGGCGGGCGGCGACGTAGCCGAACACCATCGAGGCGGCGATGCTCGCACCCGCGCCGGGATACGTTCGGCCCATCACTGTCGCGGTGGTGTTACCGGTCGCATAAAGACCGTCGATCACCCGGTCGTGCTCGTCGAGAACCTGTGCGTGCTCGTCAGTGATCACACCCCCGCAGGTGCCGACGTCGGCCGGATAGACCTTGGTCGCGTAGTATGGCGCCCGGTCGAGCGGGCCGATCGCCCGGTTCGGCCGATACCCGGGATCGCCCAGGCAGTCGTTGTACGCCGACTGGCCACGGCCGAAGTCGGGATCGAGACCCTTGACCGCGAACCGGTTGAACCGCTCGATGGTATGTGCCAAACCGTCTGCGGGCACGTCAATTTCGCGCGCCAGCTCGGCTATGGTGTTGCCGCGTTTGACGTGGCCGCGTTCGATCAGCTGCGCAGGCAGGCGACGCTTCAGCGGGTTGGCGCCCGCCACATACCGGCGCACGTAACCGTCATCGAAAATCATCCAGCATGGCACCGCCTTGTTGGCGTACATCGCCTTGCCGACTTCGACGTAGGAGTTCGACTCGTTGCAGAACCGCCGGCCGGTCGAGTCGACATAGATGGCGCCCGGCCGCTGCCGCCCCACACCGAGCGACCCGGCCACAGTACCGCCGTCGGCGATGAAAACCGAAGGCAGCCACCAGGCTTCGTCCAACAGGTCGGTTTTCGCGCCGAGACGCATCGCGGTCTGCAGCACCTCGCCGGTGTCGCCGACGTTGGCGATCGACCACTTCGCCTCGTTGGGCTGGTCGCCGCTGTAGCGGCGCCGCATATCGGCATTGTGGCCGAAACCGCCGGCAGCCAACAGAACTCCCCTTCGAGCCGCGATGTTCAGCGGTGAGCCGTCGTGGACCACGCGCGCGCCGACCACCCGACCGGCCTCGACGACGAGATCGTCCATCGCGGCGTTGGTCCACACCGGCGGCTCGCCGTCGCAGAGATCCATCAGCACCTTGAGCATTTGCGCTATCAGCGATGCGCCGTTGGTCAGGATCGTGCGGCGCCGGACCCGCGCCGCCGTAGTGCGCACGAACACCCGCGACGCTACGGCGAACGCACGCGGTGCACGGTTGAAGTACTGCACCGAACGCAACTCGTTCGTCTTGACCACGAACCCGTAGTTGCGGGCCAGCGGCGGCTGAACTTTGTCCCGCCACTGCCTCAGCCCGGCGGCATCGAACGGGACTCCCTCGACCGCGCGGCCGACCTCGTTGCCGCCCTTGTGGTTCGGGTAGTAATCGCTCCAGCCTGCGCACCGCTCGAGGCGGATACCCTTGCGCAGCAGGAAATTCATCATCTCATAGCCCGCGGTAAGGAACATTTCTCGTCGCTCCGGCGACGAGGCTGCGCCGATGTCCCCCACCACGTCAGCAAGGTAGGCAAGCCCGTCCTGATGCGAGTCAGCGATGCCCTCGGCGCGCATCAACGGATTGTTGGGCAGCCACACGATGCCGCCCGAAAGCCCCGTCGACCCACCGACCAGAGCCTGCTTCTCCACGATCAACGGCTGCAGTCCGGAGTCGAGCGCCGCGAGCGCGGCGACCATTCCTCCCCCGCCGCTTCCCGCAATGAGCAAGTCGACGGACTCATCCCAACGGCCGTTCATCGCAGCTCCAGATCGGCGACCGGCACATCGATCGTGGTGTTGGTCTTCTGGATTGCGGGCACCAGCGTGTCGTACGGCAGGCCGGCCAAGAAACCGTCGATGACCCGCTCGAAGTTCGAGATCAGCCCTTCGATCTGATCGGAGAGCCTCATGTATTCGAACCCGCGCGAGCGCAGCCCCTTTTGCTGTCGTGGCAGATTGGAGAAGTCCTGGGCGGGAATCGGTGGCCAACGCGGGTCGTCGGGCGCCCAAGGCTCGGGCGGCGTCGGCTTTCCGGTTACCCGGTCCGGGGGGATCCGGGTGAGCGACCAGATCTCGAACAGCGTCTGCTCGGGGCCGAGCGGACGGATCCGGTACGACGACGCGCTGCTGTAGGTAGGCAACAGGAAATAGTGCGGGAAGCAGAACCCGATCGCGTCGGTAGTGCCGCGCCGGTCGAGTTCGTTCAGGTCGGGCATGTCGCAGCCGCGGGCCCGATGCCACGCGACCACCGCGTCGTTGAGGGTGGTGCGCCAGGTGGCCATCGCCGCGCTCGGGTCGGCCGGTAGCTCGATGTTCTGCAGTCCCTCGGCGATGCGGATGTCGTTTTCGTGTGTCATGCCGCCCATGCCTTCACCGAGGGTCCGCATGAAGTACAGGTTGGTTTGGATCAGGTTCCGTCCCGGCGACGAGCCGTTGCCGGAGGTAGGTAACAGCTGGGGATGGGTCTGCGGGACGTGATAGCCCTCCATGAACGCCGCGGTCGCCACCTTCCAGTTCACCGGCAGCAGACACGATTGCCACCACTCGGTGCGCAGCGATTCCACCTTCCAGGCGTCGTAGATGGAGGCGAACGGTTCCAGGCAGTCGCGCAACGCGGGGGCGCCGTCGTCGAGGTTGATCCACGCGCACCCGCCCCACAGCTCGCATCTGACCGGCACCAGGCGCAGGTCCTCGGGGCAGACGTTGTGCTCGGCGAACACCTCCGAGCGCGGCAGATATGTGTTGTCCCCGTTGAGTCCCCAGCACCAGCCGTGGAACGGGCAGACAAAACTGCGCCGGGCCCCGTTGCCCTCCACGATTTTTACCCCGCGATGGCGGCATGCGTTGTGGTAGGCGCGCACGGTTTCACCGTCGAGGCGCACGACGATGATCGACTCGTCGAGGATCTCGTACTCGACGAAGTCGCCCGCTTTGGGAATCTCCTCGAGCCGACACGCCATCTGCCACACCCGCGGCCAGAACAGCTCGGTCT
>NZ_CAXUCH010000018.1:0-36319 GCF_964249325.1 uncultured Mycobacterium sp.
GACCTGCAGAAATTCGCTCGAACATGAGCGCCCGTGGCCATCGACCCCCAGAGAATCCTTCCCAGCCCATGTCGACGAAGGCCACCGGCCAGTATCCGTCGAGCACTGGGATCTGCGTGGTGGGAGCAGGTAGGCCCGCGTCGATCAGCACCAGCCGCAGCCAGGTCTCCTTCGGCGATTCCGCGCCGCCGTCGACAAGTGGTAGTGCCGCCGCAGTCGTCGCAAACCCCGGGCACCCGGGTAGCGCTTGAGCAGCAACACCACATCCTCGACCGAGAACGGTGTCGCATGCATCAGCGCATCCAAACGGGCGACGGCCTCGTCGCGCGGCAAATGCCGCCCCCGGTCGTAGGCGGTGCGCGCGACGGTGGTGAACGGTAGGCCTGCGACGCGGGTGACCTCGCCGTCGCCGACTCGCTGATTGCGGGTGACTACGCCTGCCGGCGGATGGGGATTGCGCCAGATCAACTCGATCGGCTCGTCGTCGTCAACCCAGTTCGAGCCATGCAATGCCGCGCCGGCGAGTCCGGCCAAAACCCCGCGCCTGCCGGACCACAGCCACGCCGCCACTGCACGCGTTCGAAGCGACGCCTTAACGGGATCCGTCAAGTAGACGTTCGGGTAGATAGCGCGAAACCCTGCCCGCAGCTGATATGGGCTGAGCCTTCCCCCGCGCACCGCCTCGCTGCCCACGAACACGTCATTCATGGCTGCACGTTGTCATGGCCGACCGACATCTTCGCGAGACTTAAACCGTTGCGACGCCCCTCGGGTTGGACCGGCGTGTCTTCGCAGAGGTTTAAGTGTCGCGCAAGAAACGCAACGCGACGCGATGCCCGATGGACCTAAGCCATAGCGCGGCGGCCGGCCAAAGCACGACCGAGGGTGAGCTCGTCGGCGAACTCTAGATCCCCGCCCATCGGCAGCCCTGAAGCGATCCGCGTCACGGTCAGCCCCGGAATATCACGCAGCATCCGCATGAGGTAGGTGGCGGTCGCCTCGCCCTCGGTGTTGGGATCGGTGGCGATGATCACCTCGGTGACGTCGACGCCGTCGACGCGCTCGCCGATCCGATTCAACAGCTCACGGATCCGCAGCTGCTCGGGACCGATGCCGGAGAGCGGATCGAGCGCCCCGCCCAAAACGTGGTAGCGGCCGCGGAATTCGCGGGTGCGCTCGACGGCCTGGACGTCCTTGGGCTCCTCGACAACGCAGACCAAAGAGGCGTCACGGCGCGGATCCGCACAGATGCGGCAGCGCTCGTCGTCGGAGACGTTGCCGCACACCGCACAGAACCGCACGCCGTCGCGGACCTTCGTCAGCACCGCGGTAAGCCGGTCGATATCGGCCGGCTCGACCGACAACAGGTGGAAGGCGATGCGCTGCGCGCTTTTGGGCCCGATACCCGGCAGCTTGCCGAGCTCGTCGATCAGATCCTGTACCGGTCCCTCGAACAAGTCAGGTCTCCGGCAAACCCAGCGCGCTACTCATCCCCCCGGCCAGCGGCCCCAACTTTTGCTGCGCCATGGTGGTGACCTGTTGGGAGGCGTCGGCCAGCGCGCCGACGATCAGGTCCTGCAAGGTCTCGACGTCGTCAGGGTCGACGACTTTGGGGTCGATATGGACGGCCACCACCTCGCCGCTGCCTCTCACGGTCACCTGCACCAATCCCCCACCGGCCTGGCCGCGCACCTCGGAGTTGACGAGCTGTTGCTGGGCTTCCAGTAGCTGTTGCTGCATCTGCTGCGCCTGGGCAAGCAACGCCGACATGTCGGGCTGGCCTCCAGGTTGCATGACAGTCCCCTTGCGTGTTGGTTTCGACTTGGTTTCGCCTGCGGCTGCTGGGCGGTTCGGAACTTCCAGCCTAGACGGCCGCGGGCTACCGTGGCGCGGTGCGCATACCAGTTTGCCTGCGTGTCGGGTTCGCGATGGCCACCGGTGTCCTGCTCATCGTCGCGATGCTGACCGACCCGACGGCCACTGCGGTCCCGGCAAACATCGCCGGCATGATCGTGTTCCTCGACCCCGGCCATAACGGAGCCAACGACGCCTCCATTAGCCGTCAGGTATCCAACGGCCGCGGCGGAACCAAGGACTGCCAAGCCAGCGGGACCTCGACCAACAGCGGCTATCCGGAGCACACCTTCACCTGGGACACCACGCTGCGGATCCGCGCCGCGCTCAACGCGCTGGGGGCGCGAACCGCCATGTCGCGTGGCGACGACACCTCGGTAGGCCCCTGCGTCGACCAGCGCGCCGAGATGGCCAATGCACTGCACCCCAACGCGATCGTGTCCATCCACGCCGACGGCGGTCCGCCGACCGGGCGCGGATTCCACGTCAACTATTCGGCGCCGCCGCTCAACCAGGTCCAGGCGGGCCCCTCGGTGCAGTTAGCGCACATCATGCGCGATCAACTGCAAAGCTCCGGGATTCCGCCGGCCAACTACATCGGCCAAAACGGGCTCTACGGGCGGTCGGATCTCGCCGGGCTGAACCTGGCGCAATTTCCGGCAGTGCTCGTCGAGTTGGGCAACATGAAAAATCCCGCGGACTCGGCGCTGATCGAATCACCTGAAGGCAGGCAGAAATACGCCGACGCCGTCGTGAAGGGCATCGCGGGATTTCTGGCCAGCCAGGGCCAGGCCGGCTAGCCTTCCAGCTCCCTCTTCAGATTTGCCAGCACCTCGGCTTGGATCTTCTTGAGCCCCAGCGGCGCGAACGCCTTCTCGAAGAACCCCTTCACGCCGCCGGCGCCGGTCCAGGTGGTCTTGACAGTGACGCTGGAGCCCGGCCCTGCCGGTGCCACCGTCCAGTTCGTGACCATCGAAGAGTTGGCATCTTTTTCGATGACGGCGTGGCCGGCGACGTCGACGCTGGCCTGGACGTCGCGTACCCGCGACTTGGTGGCCTGCAGCTTCCACTTGGCGACCGTGCCCTGTCCCTGACCGCCCTGCAGCACCTGGTAGTCGCGGTAGTGCGAGGACAGAATTTTCGGGCGGACGTTTTTGTAGTCGGCAACGGCGGTGAGGACGGCTTCCGGCTTGGCGTTGATCAAGACGGTGCTGGTGGCGCTGACCTGTCCCATCAGGCAAGACTCCTCTGCTGTGGATCTGCTGATACCGCGTGGCGCGCGGGTGCGAGTGGTGGTGTCGGGGACTAGGGTATATGTGGTGCCTGTTTCCGAAGCCGCACTGGAGGCTCATAAGGCGGGCGTCGAGCGGTTGTTGGCGAGCTATCGCTCCATCCCCGCGACGGCGTCCGTCCGACTCGCCAAGCCCACTTCGAATCTGTTCCGCGCACGCGTCAAACGCGACGCACCGGGCCTCGACACGTCCGGGCTCACCGGCGTCATCGGGGTCGATCCGGATGCCCGCACCGCCGATGTGGCAGGCATGTGCACCTACCAGGATCTGGTCGCGGCTACGCTGCCGTATGGCTTGTCCCCGCTGGTCGTGCCGCAACTGAAGACCATCACACTGGGCGGGGCGGTCACTGGCTTGGGTATCGAGTCGGCGTCGTTCCGCAACGGTCTGCCTCACGAGTCCGTGCTGGAGATGGACATTCTCACCGGCGCGGGCGAATTACTCACAGTGTCGGCGCAACAGCACGCCGACCTCTACCGCGCGTTCCCGAACTCTTATGGGACGCTTGGCTATTCGACCAGGCTGCGGATCGAACTGGAGCCTGTCAAGCCGTTCGTGGCGCTGCGTCACGTCCGATACCATTCGTTGGCCGAGATGGTGGCGGCGATGGACCGCATCGTCGACACCGGCGGATTTGACGGTGTTCTCGTGGATTATCTCGACGGTGTCGTGTTCAGCGCCGACGAGAGCTACCTGTGTGTCGGCGTGCGGACCACCACACCGGGGCCCGTCAGCGACTACACCGGACAGCAGATTTACTACCGCTCAATCCAGCACGATGCCGGCATCAAAGAGGACCGGTTGACGATTCACGACTACTTCTGGCGTTGGGACACCGATTGGTTCTGGTGCTCACGCTCATTCGGCGCGCAGAATCCCCGGGTGCGACGCTGGTGGCCGCGGCGCTATCGGCGCAGCAGCTTCTACTGGAAGCTGGTGGCTATGGACAGGCGGTTCGGCATCGCCGATCGGATTGAGAAGCGCAAAGGTCGCCCGCCACGCGAGCGGGTGGTGCAAGACATCGAAGTGCCGATCGAGCGGACCGAGGAGTTCTTGGCGTGGTTCCTCGAGAATGTGCCGATCACGCCGGTCTGGCTGTGCCCGTTGCGGTTACGCGATCAGGAGGGCTGGCCGCTGTATCCGATCCGGCCGGGCCGCACCTACATCAACGTCGGGTTCTGGTCGTCGGTGCCGGCGGGTGCGACTGAAGGCGCCACCAATCGCCTGATCGAGGCCAAGGTGGGCGAGCTGGACGGACACAAGTCGCTGTACTCCGACGCCTATTACACGCGTGAGGAATTCGACGAACTCTACGGCGGCGAGGCCTACAAGACGGTAAAGAAGACCTACGATCCCGATTCGCGTCTACTCGACCTCTATGCGAAGGCGGTGCAACGACGATGACGACCACCAAAGAGGCAGGGGCACATGCTCGGGTCAATGGCAAGCTGAGCCTGGCCCAGATCCTGGCGATCCTCACCGAGGGCGGCCAGTTGAATTTCACCGCCTACGACGGCAGCAGCGCCGGACCCGACGACGCCGCGCTGGGCCTGGATCTCCTGACGCCCCGCGGCACCACCTACCTGGCCACCGCGCCGGGTGAGCTGGGTCTGGCCCGCGCCTACGTCTCGGGCGATCTGGAGCTGCGCGGTGTGCATCCCGGCGACCCGTACGAGTTGCTCAAAACGATGGCGGAAAAACTCGACTTCAAACGGCCTTCGCCGCGGCTGCTGGCCAACATCGTCCGCTCCATCGGGGTCGAGCGCTTCGTACCCGTCGCCCCGCCGCCGCAAGAAGCATTGCCCCGCTGGCGCCGGCTCGCCGAGGGGCTGCGGCACAGCAAAACGCGCGACGCCGAGGCCATCCATCACCACTACGACGTTTCCAACACCTTCTACGAGTGGGTACTGGGTCCGTCGATGACGTACACCTGCGCGGTGTATCCCCACCCGGACGCGACGCTCGAAGAGGCGCAGGAGAACAAGTACCGGCTGGTCTTCGAGAAGCTGGGGCTGCAACCGGGTGACCGGCTGCTCGACGTCGGCTGCGGGTGGGGAGGCATGGTCCGCCACGCCGCCCGCCGCGGGGTGCGCGCGATCGGCGCCACGCTGTCGGCCGAGCAGGCGAAATGGGGGCAACGGAAGATCGACGAGGAGGGTCTCGGCGAGCTGGCCGAAGTGCGGCACTCCGACTACCGCGATGTCCGTGAAAGCGATTTCGATGCTGTCTCGTCGATCGGGCTAACTGAGCACATCGGCGTCAAGAACTACCCGGCGTATTTCGGCTTCCTCAAGCAAAAGCTGCGCACCGGCGGGTTGCTGCTCAACCACTGCATCACCCGGCACTCCAACAGATCGACCTTCCGAGCTGGAGGCTTCACCGACCGCTACGTCTTTCCCGATGGGGAATTGACCGGCTCGGGTCGCATCATCACCGAGATCCAAGAGGTCGGCTTCGAGGTGCTGCACAACGAGAACTTCCGCAACCACTACGCGATGACGCTGCGTGACTGGTGCCGCAACCTCGTCGAGCACTGGGACGAGGCCGTCGCCGAGGTTGGTCTGCCCACCGCCAAAATCTGGGGCCTCTACATGGCCGCGTCACGAGTCGGGTTCGAGCAGAACAAGATTCAGCTACACCACGTGCTCGCGGTCAAGCCCGACCGATACGGTCGTGACGGCGGCCTGCCGCTGCGGCCCTGGTGGCAGCCCTAGCCATAGTCCCTAGGCTCATCGCGGTGACCCGCTGCGCCCGGCTTCGCCGCGCTTGCGACACCGCTAGCCATTGTCGATGGGGCGGGCGCCCAATTCGTTTTGCAGCAGTTCGAGCGCGGCTTCTTCGGGATCGCGGCGTTCCGGTGGGCTTTCGCGGCCGGCCTCGGCGAGCATGCTCTCCTCTTCGGCCCGCCGAGCCGTATCCGGCTCAGAAACCGGTGTTTCCGTCGCGGTCGTACTGCCGGTCTCGCAGCGCACCCGCCAATCCACGCCCAGGGCGTCTTTGAGCGCTTCGGCGATGACGTCGGCGTTGCGTTGCTCGCACAACCGCTTCGCCAGCGGCGCGGATTCATGGGTCAACACCAGCGTGTTGCCCTCGACCGCGCGGACGGTGGCGCCGGCCAGCATCACTTCGGTGGTGCGGCTGCGTTGCCGCACTTTGTCACGCACTGTCGGCCACATGGTCCGTACCGCGGCCGCACCCGGTTCACCAGCAGTGGTCGCCGGCGCAGCTTGCATCGGTTCTGGTTGAGTGCGCACCGGTTCTGGTGATTTCCGCACCGATTCTGGTGCCTTGCGCTCAGGTTCGGGCGGCGTGCGCACCGCAGGCGCCTTGCGCACCCGCCCAGACGGCTTGGGTGATTCGCCGGTAGGAATCGAAATCTCCAACCGGTTCTCGATCCGCTCCAGGCGTTGCAGCAACGCTGACTCTGTGTCGCTGGCCGACGGCAGCAGCAGCCGCGCGCAGATCACTTCCAGCAGCAGACGGGGAGCCGTCGCGCCGCGCATCTCACCCAGCCCGGCCTGCACCACCTCGGCGAACCGGGTCAGCGTGGCCGTCCCGATCCGCGCCGCTTGATCTCGCATCCGGTCCAGCACGTCTTCGGGCGCATCGACCACGCCGCGGGCGGCGGCATCTGGAACAGATTGCAGCACAATGAGATCGCGGAACCGCTCCAAAAGGTCGGTGGCGAACCGTCGCGGATCGTGGCCGGCGTCGATTACCGATTCGACCGCACCGAACATCGCCGCGGCGTCGTCGGCGGCCAGCGCGTCGACTGCCTCGTCGATCAGCGCGACGTCGGTGGCGCCGAGCAGTCCCAGCGCCCGCTGGTATGTCACCCGATTGCCGTCGGCGCCGGCCAGCAACTGGTCGAGCACCGAGAGCGTGTCGCGCGGTGAACCGCCGCCGGCCCGGATCACCAGCGGGTACACCGCGTCGTCGATCGTGACACCCTCCTGCTGGCAGATCCGCTCGAGCAGTGCCCGCATGGTGCGGGGTGGCAGCAGCCGGAAGGGATAGTGGTGGGTGCGCGACCGGATCGTCGGCAACACCTTTTCCGGCTCAGTGGTGGCGAAGACGAAGATCAGGTGCTCGGGCGGCTCCTCCACGATCTTGAGCAACGCGTTGAACCCCGCCGTGGTCACCATGTGCGCTTCGTCGACGATGAAGACCCGGTAGCGCGATTGGGCCGGCGCGTAGAAAGCCCGGTCGCGTAGCTCGCGGGTGTCGTCGACGCCGCCGTGGCTGGCCGCGTCGAGTTCGACGACGTCGATGCTGCCCGGTCCGTTGGGCGCCAGCGCGACGCAGGACTCACAGACCCCGCACGGCGTGGCCGTCGGCCCCTGCGCACAATTCAACGACCGGGCCAGGATGCGGGCCGACGACGTTTTGCCGCAGCCGCGCGGCCCGGAAAACAGATACGCGTGGTGGATCCGGCCGGCGGCCAGCGCAGTCGACAGCGGCTCGGTGACATGCTCCTGGCCCACCACCTCGGCGAAGGTTGCCGGTCGGTACGTGCGGTAGAGGGCCACGGTCAGCAGGCTACCGACGCCATCCGACGATGCCGACCCGGGAGGGGCTAGGGCAGGCGTCGAGTGTGCATCGACGGCGCCGAGTGTGAATGCAGGGCGGGATCTGTGCCGATTTCCCGCCCTCAGCGCACAGTCGATGTTGGATGCTCGCTAGCTGCGGCTCAACAGGGCTTCGGTGCCGGCCAGCAGCGCGCACGTCGCCAATCCGTCGATGGCATTGCGCAGATCCGGAATCGGCGGGAACGTTGGCGCGATCCGGATGTTCTTGTCGTCCAGGTCTTTTCGATATGGGAACGACGCGCCCGCCTCGGTGACGGCGATACCGGCATCCTTGGCCAGTGCCACCGTGCGCCGCGCTGTGCCGGGTAGCACGTCGAGGCTGATGAAGTAGCCGCCCTTGGGCTCGGTCCAGGAGGCGATCTTGGACTCGCGCAGCCGCCTGTCCAGGATTTCCAGTGCCAACGCGAATTTCGGCGCCAAAAGCCGCTGGTGGCGCAGCATCTGCAAGCGAACCCCATCGGCGTCGCCAAAGAAGCGAAGGTGGCGCAGTTGGTTGACCTTGTCCGGGCCGATCGACTTCTTGCCCGCATACTGCAAATACCAGGCGATGTTGCCCAGTGAGCCGCCGAAGAAGCTGACACCGGCGCCGGCGAAGGTGATCTTGGACGTGGACGCGAAGACGTACGGCCGGTTGGGGTTGCCGGCTGTGGCGGCCAGGCCCAGCACGTCGATCTGTCGGACGAAGTCCAGCGTCAGGGTGTGCACCGCGTAGGCGTTGTCCCAGAATAATCGGAAATCGCTTGCCGCCGTTCGCATTTGGACCAGGCGACGAACCGTCTCCCACGAGTACGTGACGCCGGTGGGGTTGGAGAACACCGGCACCGCCCACATGCCCTTGATGGCGGGGTCGACGGCGACGAGTTCCTCGATCAGGTCGACGTCCGGGCCGTCCTCCCGCATCGGGATCGGGATCATTTCGATGCCCATGGTCTCGGTCATCGCGAAGTGCCGGTCGTAGCCGGGGACCGGGCAGAGAAACTTAATGCCGTCTTGCTCTTTTATCCAAGGCCGCGGCGAGTCCACGCCGCCGTGCAGCATCGAGAACACGATGACGTCGTGCATCATCTCCAGGCTGGCGTTGTTGCCGGCGATCAGATTGGGCACCGGGATGCCGAGCAGCTCACTGAAAATGGCCCGCAGTCCCGGTAGCCCGTGCTGCCCGCCGTAGTTGCGGGTGTCGGTACCCTCTTCGTCGCGGTAGTCGTCCCCCGGCAGGCTCAGCAGCGCATTGGACAAGTCGAGTTGCTCACCGGATGGCTTGCCGCGGGTGAGATCAAGGGACAGCTGCTTGGACTGCAGGTCCGCATAGTCCTGCTGGTGGCGAGCGTGCAGAGCTGTCAGCTCCTCACGGCTGAGGGAATGGAACGACACCATGCGCCTTTCACCGTCGAATGCCGTGGGGCCAGTGGGATCGGTTCTGGGTCGGGCCGAGGGGCCAACACCGACCTGGGGGACCCCGCGCACCCGCCAGAGCCCGTTGACCCTTGCTGCCTTCCGGCCCTGGGGGAGTTCACAGGATAGACGCCGCGCGGGGTCCACCGCGAGTGTAGTACCCCGAAGCCATAGCAATTGCCGTCAGGCAGCTACCATGACCGAGGAGGATTCGCCTAGTGGCCTATGGCGCTCGCCTGGAACGCGGGTTGGGTTAACAGCCCTCGCGGGTTCAAATCCCGCATCCTCCGCGCACGCGGTCCAAGGTGCGGCTAGGCACGATGGTCGGCGTTTGGGCCGCCCTTGGATCCGCTCGATGACGGCTTGAGGAGGGGCATGGGGCGCAAAGTCGCCGTACTGTGGCATGCGTCGTTGTGGATCGCTGCCGGCGCCCTGTACTTCTTCTTCGCGATCCCCCGCTGGTATGAGCTCATGGGCGAAGTCCCTCACGCGCTCGGGACGATGGGGCGCATCGGCTGTGGCTTGTTGATCGGGCTGGCCGCGCTGCCGGTGGTGTTCACCCTGTTGCGTACCCGCAAACCGGAGTACGGCACCCCGCAGCTGGCGCTGTCGTTGCGGACCTGGTCGGTCGTGGCGCACGTGCTGGCCGGGGTGCTGATCGTCGGCACTGCGATCAGCGAAATCTGGCTGAGCCTGGACGCCGCCGGTCAATGGTTGTTCGCGATCTACGGGGCCGCCGCGGCCATCGCGTTGCTGGGCATCTTCTCCTTCTATCTGTCGTTTGTCGCGGAGCTTCCCCCCCCGCCGCCGAAGCCGCTCAAGCCGAAGGAAGCCAAGCGGCGCCTTCGCCGCCGAAAGCGCCGCAAGGACGAGGAGGCAGAGGCACAGACGGGCGAAACCGAGGAAGAGCTCACCGAAGCCGAAGGTGTCGAGGCAGCCGAGGCAGCTGAAGCCGAAACCGTTAAGGCCGAAGAAACTTTCGAGGCCACACAGGCGGCCGCCAACGAATCCGACTCCGCAGCCGAGGAATCCGCGGGCGACGAGCTGCCCAGCGCCGAGGACACCGTCGCAGCCGAGGCACCGCGAGGTGGATTGCGCAACCGCCGCCCCAGCGGCAAATCGTCGTCGCGGCGGCGTCGGCGCTCGCGCGGCGGAATCGCTGTCGAAGACAAATAGGGTTCTCCCCTCGGACCGTCCCGGTCCGCATCGGCGCCGGCGGCAATATGCTGAGCGAGTGCCAAACCGTTATCGCGTCGTTCAGTGGACGACGGGCAATGTCGGCAAAAGCTCGGTGCAGGCGATCGCCGCTAACCCCACTTTCGAACTCGTCGGCTGTTATGCCCACTCACCCGACAAGATTGGCCGCGATGTCGGAGAGCTGTGCGGCATCGATCGGCTGGGCGTCGCCGCCACCGACGACGTCGATGCGCTGCTCGCGTTGAAGCCGGACTGCGTCGTCTACAACCCGATGTGGATCGACGTCGACGAGCTGGTACGCATTTTGTCCGCGGGCGCCAACGTGGTGGCGACGGCCCCTTTCATCACTGGGCACAACTTGGGCCCGGGCCGCGACCGCATGGCCGAAGCCTGCCGCGAAGGCGGCTCCACGATCTTCGGCTCCGGTGTCAGCCCCGGCTTCGCCGAACTGCTGGCGATCGTGTCGGCCATGGTATGCGATCGGGTAGACAAGCTCACCGTCAACGAGGCCGCCGACACCACGTTCTACGATGCGCCGGCCACCGAACTGCCGGTGGGATTCGGCAAGCCGATCGACCACCCTGAGCTGCCGGCAATGACGGCGCAAGGCACAGCGGTGTTCGGTGAGGCGGTGCGGTTGGTCGGCGACGCGCTCGGGGTCGAGCTGGACGAAGTGCGCTGCGATGCGGAGTATGCGCAAACCACTGCCGATCTCGACCTTGGTCCTGGACCATCGCGGCCGGGTGCGTCGCCGGAGTGTTCGCGAGCTGGCAAGGAAACGTCGGCGGCAAGACCGTCGTCGAGCTCAACGTCCGGTGGCGAAGGGGCCAGACCATCGACCCGGACTGGAAAATCGACCAAGACGGCTGGGTCATCCAAATCGACGGGCGGCCAACGGTGAAAACCACCGTCGGGTTCCTACCGCCACCGGATTTCCAGGCCGAGACGATCGCCGACTTCATGACGCTCGGGCACATCATGACGGCGATGCCCACCATCAATGCGATTCCCGCCGTCGCCGCCGCGCCGGGCATCGCCACGTATAGCGATTTGCCGTTGACGCTGCCGCGCGGCGTGGTTTCGCCGGCTTCCCAGCCGGCCGTCTAACGGTGGGGTACAGAGGTGATCAGGCTTGCGCGGGTGGAATGTTCTGCATGACGGGTGCCAGGTCGGGGCAGTAATAACCGATGGCACTGCCGAGGAACTGGTACGCCTGGACCTGTGTGGTGCCCCGCGGCAGGTTGTGCAACACGAACCGAGACGATGCGGCAGCGTCGGGATCCACATGGTCACCCAGCCGCCGGCAGGCGATCTTGGCCAGATAGGGGTTGTAGGCGTGCGGCCCATAGATGCCGTAGGTCTGCAGCTGGTTGTCGAAGTCAGTGTCGGGGTCGGCCTGTGCCGGCGCAGCCAGAGCGATAGCGGCGGCGAGGGTGACGAACACCAGCTTTGTTGCCTTCATGGGCTGGATCGTACCGCCCCCGATGTGAGTCGTAATGTGACTTCGCACGGTCCGGAAAGCATGGCCTCCGCTACCGGCTACCCAACCCCACCAATTCATCAGTTGCCCTTCCCACCCGGTTTCCGTGAGCCGCGTCTGCCTATTAGACTAACTAAGGTTAAACACAGGCTAAGCAGTTGAACATGTTCATGCCAGACTTTCAACGGCACCGCAAAGAATGAAGGTCTCAGTGGCAATCCCAATGACGCCGCATCCGAGCAGGTGCGCTGACCTACTGGACGGTCTCGGGTACACCGCGACCATCGCCCGCGATCAAGGGTAGCGACGGGAGGGGCGAGGTCAGATGTTCGGCGCTCTCAAACGAGTGTGGATGCCCTTGATCGTCGCCGCGGTGATCGCCGTCGCCGCGTTCACCGTGTACCGGGTCCACGGATACTTCGGTGCTCACGGCAACGCCGGCGGCGCGTCCACCAAGTACGAGGACACCAAGCCGTTCCATCCGAAGGTGGTGACCTACGACATCTTCAGCCCGGATGGATCCGTGGCCGACATCAACTACCTCGACCTCAGTGCGACGCCGCAGCGCGTGGACGGAGCACCGCTGCCGTGGTCACTCACGTTGAAGACCACCGATCCCGCGGTGAGCCCGAACATCGTGGCGCAGGGCCACAGCGACACCATTGGTTGCCGCATCACCGTCGATGGTGTCGTCAAGGATGAACGGATCTCCAACGGCGTGAACGCCCAAACCTTCTGCCTGGTGAAATCCGCATGAGCAGACACACCAGCGACGCACCGACTGACGTCATGCCGGTCCCGATTGAAGCGGTGCGGTCGAGGCTGCTGCTGTGGATCCACAGGCTAGCGGTACCGATCATTTTGGCCTGGGTTGCGGTCACCGTGATCCTGAATGTCGTTGTGCCCCAGTTGGACGTCGTCGGCCAGATCCGCACCGTGTCGATGAGCCCCAAAGACGCGCCGTCGATGATCGCGATGAAACGCGTCGGCCAGGACTTCCACGAGTTCAAATCCGACAGCTCGGCCATGATCGTGCTGGAAGGTGACCAACCGCTTGGCGACGCAGCCCACCACTACTACGACGAGCTGGTCCGAAAAATCCGGGCGGACACCAAACACGTCGAGAACGTCCAGGACTTCTGGAGTGACCCGCTGACCGCGGCGGGTTCGCAAAGCCCCGACGGCAAAGCCGCTTACGTCCAGGTCTACCTCGCCGGCAATCAGGGTGAGAGTCTGGCCAACGAGTCGGTCGAGGCGGTCCAGGACATCATCAAGAAAACCCCGCCACCGCCCGGCATACACGTCTACGCCACCGGAGCGGCCCCGCTGCTGGCCGACCAGCACATCGCCGGCGACCGCAGCCTCAAGCTGATCACCGGACTCACCTTCCTGGTGATCATCGTGATGCTGCTGTTCGTCTACCGGTCCATTGTGACCGTGTTGCTGGTGATGGCGATGGTCTTCCTCGAGTTGGCGGCAGCCCGCGGCGTGGTGGCATTCCTGGGCTACCACAACCTCATTGGGCTCTCGACATTCGCGGTCAACCTGCTGGTGATGCTGGCCATTGCCGCCGCGACGGACTATGCCATCTTCTTGATGGGCCGGTACCAGGAAGCCCGGGCCCTGGGCGAGGATCGGGAGTCCGCTTTCTACACGATGTATCGCGGAACGGGTCACGTGATCCTCGGCTCGGGCCTGACGATCGCCGGCGCCACCTTCTGTCTGCGGTTCACCCGGCTGCCGTACTTCCAGACTCTCGGTGTGCCATTGGCGATCGGCATGCTGGTCGTGGTGCTAGCCGCGCTCAGCCTGGGCGCGGCCGTCGTGGTCGCGGCCAGTCATTTCGGTCTGCTGGAGCCCAAGAGGGCGATGCGGATCCGCGGATGGCGAAAGATCGGTGCAGCGGTCGTGCGCTGGCCGGCTCCCGTGCTGGCCGCCACGGTGGCGGTCGCGCTGGTCGGGCTGATCACGTTACCCAGCTACCGACCCGGCTACGACAACCGCAATTACATGCCGTCCGACATCCCCGCGAATGTGGGATATGCGGCCGCCGACCGGCACTTCTCACAGGCTCGGATGAACCCGGAATTGCTGCTGATCGAAACCGACCACGACATGCGTAATCCGGCCGATTTCCTGGTGATCGACAAAGTGGCCAAAGCGGTCTTCCGGGTGCCCGGCATTGGGCGCGTACAAGCCATCACCAGACCGCTGGGAACCCCGATCAACCACTCCACCATCCCGTTCCAGATGAGCATGCAGGGCACCACCCAGATGTTGAACATGAAGTACATGCAAGATCGCATGCACGACATGCAGATCATGGGTGACGAGATGCAGACGACCATCAACACGATGGAAAAGATGCTCGAGTTGGTGCGGCAGATGTCGGTGACCACCCACAGCATGGTCACCAAGATGCACGGCATGGTCGGCGACATCGAGGATCTGCGCGACCACATAGCCGATTTCGAAGACTTCTGGCGCCCGATCCGCAGTTATTTCTACTGGGAGAAGCACTGCTACGACATTCCGATCTGCTGGTCGCTGCGGTCCATCTTCGACGGGCTCGACGGTGTCGACACGTTGACCGACGACATCGTTAATCTGATGCCGGACTTGGATCGGCTGGACTACCTGATACCGCAGATGCTCACGATCATGCCGCCGATGATCGCCACCATGAAGGACATGAAGGGCTACATGCTGACTATGCAACAGACCATGGGCGGCCTGCAGAATCAGATCCAGGCGATGCAACAGGATGCGACCGCCATGGGCAAAGCGTTCGACGCGGCCAAAAACGACGACTCTTTCTATCTGCCCCCGGAAGCCTTCCAGAATCCCGATTTCAAACGGGGACTGAAGATGTTCCTCTCACCGGACGGCCATGCGGTCCGGATGATCATCTCGCACGAGGGCGATCCCGCGTCGCCCGAGGGTATTTCGCACGTCGATCCGATCAAACGCGCTGTGCACGAGGCCATCAAGGGAACACCATTGGAGGGCTCCAAGGTCTACCTGGGTGGCACCGCGGCCGTTTACAAAGACCTGTCCACCGGGGCTGCCTGGGACTTGATTATCGCCGGAATCGCTTCGCTCGCTTTGATTTTCATTGTCATGCTGGTCATCACGCGAAGCGTGATCGCTGCCGCGGTCATCGTCGGCACGGTATTGCTGTCACTGGGCAGCGCATTCGGGCTTTCCGTGCTGATCTGGCAGCACATCCTCGGGCTCGATGTGCACTGGATGGTGTTGGCAATGTCGGTGATCATCCTGCTGGCGGTTGGTTCGGACTACAACCTGCTTTTAGTGGCACGGTTCAAAGAGGAGATCCACGCCGGGCTGAAGACCGGCATCATCCGTGCGATGGGCGGCAGCGGCTCCGTCGTTACGTCGGCGGGCCTGGTGTTCGCGTTCACTATGATGTCCATGGTGGTCAGCGACCTGCGGGTCATCGGACAAGTCGGCACCACAATTGGTCTCGGTCTGCTGTTCGACACCTTGGTGGTGCGCTCCTTCATGACGCCGTCCATCGCAGCGCTGCTCGGCCGTTGGTTCTGGTGGCCACAACGAGTGCGCACCCGTCCTGCCAGCCAGCTGCTTCGGCCGTACCCACCCCGGCCGGTGGTTCGTGAACTGCTGCTTGACGACGCGCCGTGACACCGATTCCCAGCTCGGGCCAGCGCCGCCATCACGAATAGCCGTGCGGCGCAACGGATTCGGTTACGAACCCGTCGGCAATCAGCGGACTAAGTAGAAGCTCCGCTCACCAGTCCCACACGGACATGTCACCCGGGGGATATTCGGCGCAGTGGTCGGTTTCTTTCGCGGCCACGCCCTTATTGTTGAAGAAGATCTTGAAGTTGTTGACCCATTGGATCGTCATCGGATCGCGCACACCCGGTTCGTATAAGTGGTCCGAGTACTGCCTGCGCTCCGCCGGCGACAATGCGAAAAACCAGTGCGCCTTGTCTTGTACTGCCTGCTGAAAATTCGGGTGGTTGTGGTAGTCGTTCATGTACCGCTCGTAATACACCGGAGAGTAGTCTCTGGCGGCCGCCAGTATCTGCTCGGCGGTGCAGCTGGTCTCGATTATCCGGTGAGGTATCGGGTAGTCGTCTGTGGAGTCAGCTGCGGCGCGCCCGGGGAGGGCCGTCGCGCCGATGCCGAGGGCGAGCACTGCCGCGCCCGCGCAAAGAACGGGTTTCCGGTGATTGCGACGCATGCGGTTAACTATAACGCCCGGGTAACGCCCTTTGCGCAGTCTGGAGGAATCGGTCGGGCACCAACACCAGCCTGCCAACCCGGCCCGACAAACGCCTGCCCTGTGTCAGCATCTAGAGATGAGTGCGCGGACCATCGCGTGCCTCGTTGCGGCTCCCGCGGTGATGGCCGGCACACTGCTGAACACCTCGAATGCTGCGTTCGCCGATCCCTGCCCCGACAGCGAGGTGGTGTTCGCTCGCGGCACCAACGAGCCCCCCGGCGTCGGCGCGGTCGGCCAGGCGTTCATCGACTCGCTCAGGTCGCAAGTCCGCGGCCGGTCAATCGGCGTCTACGCGGTCAACTACCCGGCGACCGACGCTTTCGCAAGCAGCTCGTTCGCCGGTGCCGGTGACGCCCGCGCTCATATCGAAAACACGGCTGCGAACTGTCCCGCCACTCGAATGTTGCTGGGCGGATATTCGCAGGGAGCTGGTGTCATCGACTTGGCCACCGATTCCATGCCGCCGCAGGTCGCCGACCACGTCGCGGCGGTCGCACTGTTCGGCAATCCGGAAAGTACGTTCGCCAGGACGTTGGGCGGCGGCCGGCTCCCCACCATCAGCCCGCTGTACCGACCCAAGACCATCGACTTGTGTGTGGCCGACGACCCGATCTGTTCTGAAGGCAGAAATCCCGCTGCGCACGTTGCGTACATCCAGTCGGGCATGACCAATCAGGCCGCGTCGTTCGCGGCTGGTCGGCTCTGAGCGCAGGGGTTACGCGTAATCGGGTCACGGCGAAGGCCACCGATATGTCAGCATGCAGAAATGACTCTGCGCGACGTCGCTCGCATGCTCGGCGCTGTTGTGCTGACGGCCGGGGTGCTGCTCAGCTTCCCCATGCCGCCCGCGCATGCTGACCCATGCCCCAACAGCGAGGTGGTGTTCGCTCGCGGCACCGGCGAGCCTGCTGGTCTCGGTGGGGTTGGCCAAGCGTTCGTCGACGCGCTTCAGTCACAACTCCCTGGTCAATCCATCGGGGTGTACCCGGTCAACTACCCGGCAACCAACGACTACGTCAATAGCGCGTTGGCCGGCGCCAGCGATGCCAACGCACATGTCCAAAACACCGTGGCGACTTGTCCGAACACCAAAGTGGTGCTTGGTGGGTATTCGCAGGGCGCGGGCGTGATGGATCTGGTCAGCAACCAGCTGCCGCCCCAGACGGCCGATCATGTCGCAGCAGTCGCCCTCTTCGGCAATCCCTCGAGTAGCTACGCCAATTCGCTGACGAACGGTCAGATTCCGGCGGTCAACGCCGCGTACCGCCCTAAGACCATCGACTTGTGCCTTCCCGACGACATCATCTGCGCGGACGGCGGAAACATCGTCCCTCATCTTATGTATGTCCAGAACGGAATGGCGGATCAGGCCGCGACGTATGTGGCCAGTCGGGTGCGGCCGGCATCGGCATAGTCAGCCGCGCCGGCGCCAGTTCTGACGGTTCCCAAGTGTTTGACGGTAACGACTCGGCCCGCCATCCATTTGGATGGCGGCCCGACCCGTAGTGGCCGCACCGCCGTTGGACCGTGACTATGGCTGTCCCGGCGGCTTGGCCTGCGTGGACTACCGGGGCAACCCGGTGCGGCGTCGGCCTGTCACGGCCTCGTAGATCGCAATGAGGATGATGGCGACGACGACCCCGACAATCAACGGGATCCAGGCGATCCCCCCGTTGGCGTTGTGATACCCGAAGGCGCTGGCCACCGCCGAACCGATCAAGCCGCCGACGGCACCGATTAGCACCGTCATGATCATGCCGATGCTCTGCCTTCCGGGCATGATGAGACGCGCAACTACACCGATGACGGCGCCCACGATGATGGCGAGAATGATTGCTCCGATCATTGCTGCTCCTGTCGTAACGGCGCCTGGATCCAGCGCCCTGTTCGACATGTGTTCCCCGAATCAGCTGCCTTGTAACGTCGCGTGAGGCTGACCGTTCGTGGCCGAAGGCGCTAAGCGTCGCGCCGGCGGCCCGCCAAGGCTCGCGGCAGAGCGAAAAGCATCCTCAGCAACGGCGAGTTGAGGGCGAGCCCCGCGTAAGCAGCCAGGCCGATGCCGGTCAGGGCGGCGACCGCAGACGGCTTGGGCAGCCATCTCAGCGCTGCCACCGCCACGGCCGGCGGAGCGCTGAGCTGCGGATCAGACTCGCGCTGCGCACCGGACGTCGTCGATTGGGGCGAGGTCTTGGCGTCGAAGGCATCCAGCATCGCCGGGACGAAAGCCGCCATGTCCTGCGGACCTCTGCTGGTGACCAGATTCCCGTCGCAAACAACCTCCTGGTCGAGCCAAGTGGCGCCGGCGTTCACCAAATCGTCCCGAATTCCCGGCCAGGAGGTCAGAGTCCGCCCGTCGAGGACACCCGCCGAAGCCAGCACCCACGGACCATGGCACAACGTGACAATTGGCTTGCCGCTTTCGGCGAAACCGCGCACGAACTTCCGTGCCGCAGCTGACTGCCGCAGCAGGTCGGGGTTGATGAACCCACCGGGCAGCAGCAGCCCGTCGTAGTCGCCGGAATCGGCTTCGCTCACTGTCTTGTCGACGCCGACCCGGGTGGCCGGCATATGCAGATTGACACCACGTATACGTCCGTGGCGCAGCGAGACGATGTCGACCTTGGCGCCGGCCAGCTGCAGAGCTCGCAGCGGAAAGACGAGCTCGACCTTCTCGAAGCCGTCAGCGGCGAGGATGGCGATCGTGCGGCCCCGAAGCCGGCGCATGATGGGCATGGCATGCGAGTACCCGGCCTCGCGCCCCGGCACACAGCGCCTGGGCTCTGTTCCATAACCGCTCAGTCGGTCCGCTCAGGAGGCTTTGGGACTTCGTATCCGTCAGTGGGCGGCTTGTTCAGCCACTTCTTCAGCCGAGCCAGCTGATCGATCGCGATCCCAAGCCCCACCAGACCGAGCGTCACCATAATCGCGGTGGCCATATCACCCATGGTGACAGGCCGACGCTAACTCCCGGCCGCTTTGACCTCGATGCCGATGTGCACCCTGTCGATGCCTCCGCGCACGATCGAGTGCGCATAGAACCACCACGCGTGATACCAATACCGCTTGAGTACGGCATTGTAGACGCGCCGCGTCTCCGACTTGGGTAGGACGCGGGCAGTCGCCTCGACCGGTTCGCTCTTGGCCTTGCCCAACGCCGTACTTTTGGCGATCGTCACCCTGGGAGTGTTGCGGATTCGCTTGACTTTCCACGAGTCATCGTCGGTGATGACCAGGAGCCGGTCACCGTCCGGCGCGCCCCATATCGGTGTGGGCTTAGGACGCCCGTCCTTGGTGAAGGTCGTCAAAAGTAGGTACTTGGATCGGATGACGTCGTTGAAACTGAGAGACACGCTTTGTTTTTCCTTTCCGGGTCCCGGCCCTGCTCGAGTGTCGCGCGCCTGGTGCGGCTCCTGGCGATGGAGTTAGCGGACCTCGACAGAGTTTGACGAGATCGAGCAATCAGACCGTGACTGAAAGGTTACGAATCCTCTGAAGCGCACCGCGGTGGTACCGTCGATGTGCCAGCGGGATAGGACGAGTGCAGATGGGCATCGACGAGGAGTCCGTCACAACGCTGGAGGACCTTAAGGGCGATCTGGCGCAGCGGTACAAGTGGACACCGAGCAGCGGCGCCTCGGTCGATCCATCGCTTGTCGATGCCGACACGGCGGCCTTGGACCGCGACGGCTACGTCATTTGGGAGAACCTGCTCAGCGCCGAAGACTGCCGACAGATCCGAGACGTCGTGCGGCCCTGGCTGGGACACACCGGGCGGAATTCGTTCGAGGGCAAGCGCACTCAGCGTGTCTACAGCGTGCTAAGCAGGACGCGGGTATGTGACCGGCTTGTCGATCATCCGCGGGTGCTGGCGGTGCTGGACCGGCTGCTGATGCCCAACTACCTGCTTTCGGCGTTGCAGGCCATCAACATTCAGCCAGGCGAGTCCGCGCAGCTGGCTCACCACGACGACGGGTTCTACCCGATTCCGCGGCCACGGGCGCCGTTGGCGGCCGCGACGATCTGGGCGATCGACGACTTCACCGCCGACAACGGCGCCACGGTCCTCTACCCGGGCAGCCACCGCTGGGGCAAGCGGCGACCGGGCCCGGGCGATCGCCCGTTGCCTGTCGTCATGCCCGCCGGCTCATGCGTCTTCTTCGTGGGCACCCTGTGGCACGGCGGCGGCGCCAACACCACGACTCGCGACCGTCTTGCCGTCACCGCGCAGTACTGCCAACCGTGGCTGCGACCGATGGAAGCCTTCACGCTCTCGGTGTCACGCGAGATCGCCCGAACGGTGTCCGACGACATTCGCCGCATGCTCGGCTACAGCATCCATCCGCCGTTCGTCGGGGCGGTCGACGGCCTGCATCCGCTGCGGCTGTTAGAGGAGCCCTAGGCTGGCGCTCTGGCATGGCGGGCTGCTTCTTGGACGAGCTGTACGCGGGAGGTGAGGCCGAGTTTGGTGTAGACGTGGGTGAGGTGGGTTTGCACGGTGCGTGGTGAGACGAAAAGCCGTGTGGCGACTGCGCTATTAGTTAGGCCCTCGCTGACCAGTCGCACCACGTCGCGCTCGGTTGGGGTGAGCGAGGCCCAGCCGGTGGTGGGTCGTTTGCGTTCGCCGCGTCCGCGCTGCGCGTAGGCGATCGCTTCCTCGTTCGACAGGGCAGCGCCCTCGGCCCATGCGGCGTCAAAGTCTTTCTCGCCCATGGCATTCCGCAGCGCCGTCACCGAGGCCTCGTAGCCGGCGTCATAGATTTTGAAGCGGACCTCGCCGATGCGTTGCCGGACGGCGTGTGCGGCGCCGAGGAGGCGGGCGGCTTCGCGCTGACTACCGGCATCACCAGCGATATACGCCAGGCACTCCAGGGTGTCGCCAACGCCTAAGCGCGCCTGCATGTCGGTGGCGCGGGTGAGCGCGTCGTGGGCGTCGCGTTCGGCCTGCTCCGGCTCGCCCTGCGCGATCGCCACCCGGGCGCGCGTGGTCAGCGCCATTGTTGACCAGAATCCGGTCGTGATCGACACGGCCTCGTCGGCCCAACGCCGGGCGGCAGCCAGATCCTTGTCTGCCAGCGCTGCCTCGGCATTCCAGATGCGCCGTGCCTGCTCCGCGCCACCACTGCCGAGAATTTTGTACTGCAGGGCGGCCTCGCGCGCCTCGTGGGCCGCCGCGCCATCGCCGGCGGCCAGGGCCACCGTTCCCAGTGCCATGGAACCGATTGCCGCGTACCTTCCGCCGAGCTCCGCGCTGCACTCGAGAGTCGCCTCGGCGGCCGCCCGGGCCGCGACCACCTCACCCTGGCGTGCCAGTACCAGGCTCTGGCCGGCGAGGCAACTTACCCTTGAGATCTCGTCGTGAGCCGCCTCGGCTTCGGCTGCCACCTCGCCGAACTGGGCGACGGCTCCGGCCAAATCGCCGCTGTGGTGCTGCGACGCCGCGAGGTAAAAGCGGCACGTTCGTGAGTTGAAGGTGTCGCCGATCGCGTCGGCGAGGTCACGTCCCTCCTCGCAGGCTGCTCGCATCCCAAGTGGGTCGACGATGTGGGCATACCGCGCCTGCAGGGCGAGGAGTTGGCTGAGCCGCCACCGATCGTCCACGGCACGGGCCAAGCCGATCGCCTCTTCGACGCATGCCCGGGCCGCCTCGGTGTGATAGCCCAGGCTGGCGGTAGACGCGCAGGCGGTCAACGTCCGGGCCAACAACGCCGGATCATCGACGTCTCGCGCGATCGCCACCGCCCGTTCGGCCTGATCGAGGCTATCGGCGCCGAAATGAGCATCGAGAACGGCCCTGTCGGCGAGCGCCCGGGCGCACACGGCGGCAGACACCTCGGGTTGCTGCGCATGGTTGTCGGCGAGGGCGGTGTCGAACCAGGTCAACCCTTCGAGGAGGCGGCCCCGCGTTAGCCATAGCGGCTGTAGCGACGACGCCAACGCCAAAGCCAGCTCGATATCGGATTTTTCGCGGCTCCACATGAACGCGGCACGCAGATTGTCGATCTCGGTCTCGGCCTGCTCGAGACGGTGCTCGTAATCACGGCCTGCGGGTGCGTCGAGCCGCGCCGCTATCGCGGTGTAGTGGTCGCGGTGACGCGTCCGCACGGCATCGGCTTCACCGGACTCGCCGAGTTTCTCCTGTGCATATTGGCGTACTGTTTCCAGTAACCGGTATCGCGTTCGGCCGCTTGCGTTTTCGGCTACTACCAACGACTTGTCTACCAGCAGGGTGAGCTGATCGATGACTTGGTAGCGCTCCACGGGACCGGAACCGGCGACCGCTTGGGCGGCCTCCAGATCGAAGCCACCCATGAAGGCCGCCAGCCGTCGAAACAGCACGCGCTCGGGTTCGGTCAACAGCGCATGCGACCAGTCCACCGAGGCGCGCAACGTCTGTTGGCGTCGCACTGCGGTGCGCGAGCCACCGGTCAATAGCCGGAACCGGTCATGCAGGCTGTCGAGGATCTCGCCCAGCGACAGCGCGCGAACCCGCGCCGCCGCCAGTTCGATCGCAAGTGGCATACCGTCCAGACGCTGGCAGATCTCAGCGATCACGGCGGCGTTGTCGTCGCTGATGCTGAAGCTGGTCTGGGCCAAACGCGCGCGGTCGACGAACAACTCGACCGCTTCGTCGGCTACCGACAGCGAGGGCACCCGCCACGTCGCCTCACCCGCCACGCCGATCGGCTCGCGACTCGTCGCCAGCAATGTCAGCGCGGGCGCCGAAGCCAGCAACGCGACAACCAGCTCAGCACACGCGTCGAGCAGATGCTCGCAGTTGTCCAACACCAGCAGCATCTGACGGTCGCGAATAAGCCGCAGCAGCGTGTCAATCGTCGAGCGGCCCGGCTGGTCAAGTAGACCCAGCGCACGCGCCACCGTCACGGGCACCAGATCGGGATCGGTGATCGGCGCCAGATCCACGTACCAAACACCATCGGCGTATTCGGCCGCTAATTGGCTCGCGGCTTCGACCGCCAGACGCGTCTTGCCGACCCCGCCGGCTCCCGTCAGGGTAACTAATCGGCTCTGCTCCAACACCTTTCGCAGCTCTGTCATCTGTTGGCGGCGGCCGACGAAGCTGGTGAACTGTGATGGGAGATTATGCGCAGCAATGCTTTTCGCCGTTCGCAACGGCGGAAAGTCGTTGCGGAGATCCGGATGACACAGTTGAACCACCCGTTCGGGGCGGGGAACACCACGAAGCTCGTGTGTACCGAGATCGGTCAGCCATGCGTCGGCAGGTAGCGCTTCCACAACCAACGCCGCGGCCGTGCCAGACAACACCGTCTGCCCGCCATGAGCCAAATCGCGCAGCCGCGCAGTGCGGTTGATCGTCGGGCCGACGTAATTACCCTCGTCGCGCAGCTGCACCTCGCCGGTGTGGACGCCAATCCGCAAGCTGATCGGAGCCAAGGGGGCCCGTTGCAGTTCCAGCGCACACGCCACCGCATCACTGGCCCGCGCGAAGGCCACCACAAAACTGTCACCCTCTCCCTGCTCCACTGGGCGCACCCCGCTATGAACGTCCAGCAGATCCGCGAGCTTGTGATCCAGCCGCGCGAACGCCCCCGTCATCTGCTCGGGCTGGCTTTCCCACAACCCGGTGGAGCCTTCGACGTCTGCCAGCAGCAGCGTCACCGTGCCCGTCGGCAAAAGCCCGCTCACGCCCAACTCACTCCAGTCCACCAGCGGTATGTCCGCGCGTGGATCGATCTTGCTCATGCTAGCCAGCATGCGGCCACGGCGAACCGCAAAACATCAGCACAACCGCGTAGAAAGCTGCCCGAGAGCGCGGATTTGTGACGCCGCCGGGGTTCGCAAGATCGAGTATTACCAGCTGGTATTACGTTTTGGTAGGCTGGCTCGTATGCGGGTTACGAGCAAAGGGCAGGTAACGATTCCGCTCCGGGTTCGGCGCAAGCTTGGGATCGAGCCGGGCTCCGAGGTCGAGTTTGAACTCGACGAGCGCGGCGCCCGCCTGGTGCGGAGCAAGACCGCCCGCGGCAAGGCGATTGCCGGCCAAATGCGCGGCCGCGGCACCATCGCGATGAGTACCGAACAGATCATGGCACTCACCCGCGGCGACGAATAGCTCGCCGGTGGCAGGCACGCTCGTCGACTCAAACGTGCTGCTCGACATTTTCACCGAGGATCCCCGCTGGTGTGACTGGTCCGAGACGCGGCTTGCCGATGCCCTCGACCGGGGGGCCACGCTGATCAATCCGATTGTCTACGCCGAGGTCTCGACCGGCTTTGAGCGGATCGAAGAACTCGAGCAGGCATTGCCGGCAGAGCTGGAACGCGAGGCCCTGCCATGGGAAGCGGCCTTCCTGGCCGGAAAGTGCTTCATCGAATATCGGCGGCGGGGAGGGCAGAAACGCTCGCCGCTGCCGGATTTCTACATTGGTGCGCATGCCGCAGTAACCGGGCGTGCGCTACTGACGCGCAATCCCCAGCGCTATCGGTCGTTCTTCCCACGCCTCGAGCTGATCTCGCCCTGAACGGGGTAGGCGCTGAATTCCGGCCGCTTAGCGATTTGGATGCCAAGAATTAATGCGAGACCGCGTTCAATTTGGTGCATTGTGTCGGGCGCCAGGGTGCCCAGTCGCTCCAGTAGGCGGCTGCGAGCGACGGCGCGGACGCCGCGACAGACGGCGACGCTTTCTGCGTCAACGCCGTCGGTGGGTGAGATGTGTGGCCGCAATGGGCTGTGGGTCAGTGAGCTCGACACAGGTACTACGACGATGAGTTCGTCGTCGATGCCGGCGAGTATCTCATCGACGGAGACCACCACGGCAGGGCGGTGTTTGCCGGGTTCGCCGGTGCGCGCCGCGCCGAGGGCGACGAGCCAGAGTTCGCCACGCTGCGGTTCAGCCAAGGCCGTCGCCGGCCGCGGTGTCCCAGTCGCGATTCTCGTCGCATACGGATTGCAGCGCCGCCTCAGCGCGGGTGGCGTCGCGTTCGGCGCGGAAGATCGCCTCGCGTTCCGCACGGGTGGCGAGCTCAGTGAGCAGGGCGGCGATGGACATACCCCGCTCGCGAGCCTGAGCGGCCAGCCGATCGCGCGTCTGGACGGGAACCCTGATAGTCGTCGTTGAGGTAGACATAACCAGTAGTCTACCCGGTAGACATCAGTTAGCGCCTCAAGTCTTCCCCGCGATGTGACGTGCTGCTTCTTGAGCCAGCTGCACGCGGGAGCTCAGGCCGAGCTTGGTGTAGACGTGGGTGAGATGGGATTGCACGGTGCGCGGTGAGACGAAAAGCCTTGTGGCGATGTCGTTGTTGGCTAGTCCTTCGCTGACCAGCCGGACGACGTCACGCTCGGTGGAATCCACGCAGCCGCGCAAGGTCTGCTGCCGGCGCACCGCAGTTCGCGCACCTCCGGTCAACAACCGGAACCTGTCGTGGAGGCTGTCGAGGATTTGGCCCAGCGACAACGCACGCGCGCGCGCCGCAGCCAGCTCGATCGCCAGCGGCATGCCATCCAGACGCCGGCAAATGTCAGTGACGAGCGCGACATTGTCGTCGGTCACACGAAAGTCAGGTCGGGTTCGCCGGGCGCGGTCGGCGAACAGTTCGACGGCCTCGTCGTCCATCGAGAGCGAGCGCACGCGCCAGCTCAGCTCACCGTGCACGCCGAGCGGTTCGCGGCTGGTGGTCAAAACAGTTAGTTGCGGGCAGGCATCGAAGAGCTCGACGATCATCTGGCCGCACGCGTCGAGTAGGTGCTCGCAGTTGTCGAGCAGCAGCAGCATGCTGCGGTCGCCCACGAAGCCCACGAGTATCTCCATTGTCGAGCGGCCCGGCTGATCGGTTAAGCCCAGAGTGCGCGCGACGGTCAGTGGCACCATGACGGAATTGGTGATCGGTGCCAGGTCGACGAACCACACGCCGTCCGGAAACTCGTCGACGGCTTGGGCGGTGACCTCCACGGCCAGTCGTGTCTTTCCGGCGCCGCCGGCCCCGGTCAAGGTGACTAGCCGGTTGTCGGCGATCATCTGCTGCAGCTCGGTGATTTCGGTTTGTCGGCCAACAAAGTTGGTCAGCTGGGCCGGAAGATTGTGTGAGACAACGGCTTTAGATACCCGGAGGGGCGGGAACTCGTTCACCAAATCGGGATGGCATAGTTGCACCACCCGCTCCGGGCGCGGCAGATCCCGCAACGGGTGGGTACCTAGATCAGTCAACCACGCATCGGCTGGGAGCTGATCGACCACCAAATCGCTTGTAGTGGCAGATAATACGGTCTGACCGCCATGGGCCAGATCGCGCAGAGGCGCAGTGCGGTTGATGGTCGGGCCAGCATAGTTTCCCTCATCGCGCAGTTGCACCTCGCCGGTGTGCACACCGATACGCAACCGGATCGGCGCCAATGGGGCACGCTGCAATTCCAACGCCGCCGCCACCGCGTCCGATGCCCGAGCGAAGGCCGCCACGAAACTGTCGCCTTCGCCCTGCTCGAGCGGGCGCACACCGTCATGAGCGGCGATGATGTCCGATACCGCGCGATTGAAGCGAGCGATGGCGCCCGTCATTTCCTCGGGCTGGGTCTCCCATAATCGCGTGGAACCCTCGACGTCTGCCAATAGCAGCGTCACCGTGCCCGTCGGCAAAAGCCTGCTCACGCCAAGATCACTCCAGTCCACCAGCGGAGTATCCGCGCGTGGATCGATCTGGCTCATGCTAGCCAGCATGCGGCCGCTATAAGCAGAAAACATCAGCGGAATCGCTCATCTTCTACACCATGAGCAGCGCAAATATGCGGTCCCGGCGCGGCACGACTGTCACGTTCAGCCGTGGCGACGGCACGGTACGTCCTGACATTTCCGACCCCTGAGGGCGCGGATCTACGTATTTCGCCCGATGCTCCGGGCCTGCGGTCAGCCGATAGTCGACTCAGACCCGACCCACGGAGGCCGCTATGACGATCGAGACCGCCCGTTTGAGCCCCTGCCCGAGCGTTTTCGACGCGGGCCTGCCCTCGGTTGACTACTTGCAATTGCACGACCCGTTTGAGGCGCACCGCATCATCGCCGCAGCGCGCGAGCACGCGCCGATCGCGATGGGACCCTACGCGCCTGAGGTATTGAGTTACGAGCTGGTGCGCACCGTGCTGCGCGACCCGCGCTTCGTCACGGCAAGCGGAGCTGGCCTGGACCTGCAGGGCATCACTTCGGGCCCGCTGTGGGACCGAGCGATTGCCAGCATTCTGAGTCTCGACGGCGAGGCACACCACCGGCTGCGCCGACTGGTTTCCAAGGCGTTCGCACCCCGCGGCGCCGAACGCCTGCGCACGTTTGCCGTCGAGGTCATCACCGAACTCGTCGACCCGCTTACCCGAGTTGGGCGCTGCGAGGTGGTCAGCGACATCGCCCGCCGCTACCCAATTCCGGTCATCTGCGCCCTGTTGGGCGCGCCCCGCGACGATTGGCCGTTGTTTTCTGCCTGGGCCGATGACATCAAAAAGGTATTGGACTGGAACGTCGTCAATGACGGGCCGGTGATCCTGGCCGCCTTCGAGCGGCTCGAGGGCTACCTCGAGGACATGATCGCCCGCCGGCGACACACCCTGACCGATGACGTGATCTCGGATCTGATCCACGCCGAAGACGACGGTGACCGCCTCACCCATGACGAACTGGTCAGGCTGGCCAGCACCCTGCTGATGGCCGGGACCGACACCACCCGCAACCAACTGGCCGCTGCAGTGCAAGTCCTCGCCGACCACCCCGACCAGTGGGCCCTGCTCGCATCACATCCGGAACTGGCCACCAACGCCGTTCACGAGCTCATGCGTTACTGCCCGATCGTTTTCGCCATCCCCCGCAAGGCCGCTCAGGACGTCGAATTCGCCGGGGTCACCATCCCGGCAGGAACCCTCGTGCTGGCCAACACCGCCTCGGCCAACCGCGATCCCGCCGTCTACAAAGACCCCGATCGCCTCGACATCACCCGCGAGGATCCTCCGCCCATGCTGACCTTCGGCGGCGGAACGCACTACTGCCTGGGTTCGCACCTGGCACGGCTCGAGCTCACCGAAGCACTGCGCATCATTACGCTGCGCATGCCCAACCCGCGACGCACCGAGCCGGCGCAATGGAAAGCCATGACCGGAATCGTCGGCCCGATCAGTGTGCCGCTCGAATTCGACACCGGGTGCTAACCGCTTGTCGCAGCGCGGTTTACGCGTGCCGGGCTGCTTCTTGGGCGAGCTGCACCCGCGAACTCAGGCCGAGTTTGGTGTAGACGTGGGTGAGGTGGGATTGCACCGTGCGTGGTGACACGAAAAGCCGTGTGGCGATGTCGTTATTGGCTAAACCTTCGCTGACCAATCGGACGACATCGCGCTCGGTAGGGGTGAGCGAGGCCCACCCGCTGGTGGGTCGTTTGCGTTGGCCGCGGCCGCGCTGAGCGTAGGCGATCGCCTCCTCGATGGACAGGGCCGCGCCCTCAGCCCATGCCGATTCAAAGTCCTGCTGGCCCATGGCTTCTCGCAGCTGCGCCACCGACGCTTCGTAGCCGGCGTCGTAGATCTTGAATCGGACTGCACCCATGCGGTCCCGAATAGCCTCTGCCGCGCCGAAGAGGCGGGCGGCTTCGCGGTGACTGCCGGCGTCGCCGGCCAGATCGGCGAGGCACTCGAGGATGTCGGGAATACCCAGATTTGCTTCCATGCCGGCGGCGATCGCGAGTGCGTCGTGGGCATCGCACTCGGCCTGCTCGGGCTCACCCTGGGCGATCGCCACCCGGGCGTGTGTCGTCAGCGCCACAGCCAGATTGGCGCCCGCCGTTGTCGTGACGGCCTCGTCGGCCCAGCGGCGGGCCGCAACCAGATCCCCGCCCGCCAGTGCGGCTTGCGCATAGTAGGCGCGCAACAGCGGCGCGCCCGCGGGCAGCACACTCACGTGCTGCGCCTCGATCGCAAGCGCCGTCGCAACATCGCCGGCGGCCACGGCCGCGGGAACCAACGCTCCGTTGACGGCGCTCACGGTGAACCCACCCAGCTCGGACGCGGCTTCGTTGGCCGCGTCGACAGCGGTGCGAGCCGCACCCGTGTCACCCTGCCATGCGAGTGCGAGGCCCTGGTAGGCGAGGCTATGCACCCTCCGGATCTCATCGTGAGCTGCCTCGGCCTCGGCGACCAGGTCGGCGAATTGTTCGGCGGCTCCCGCCGGATCACCCTGGTATAGCTGTGCAACTGCAAGGCCGAAGCGGCACTGGCGCGAGGTCCACCCGTCGCCGATCGCGTCGGCGAGGTCGCGTCCTTCTTCGGCGGCCGCGCGCGCCACGGTCGGATTACCTGCCACGAGGGCCGCCCCGACCGCCTGGAAGCCGAGGAGCTGGCTGAGTCTCCACCGGTCGTCCAACTCCCGGGCCAGATCAACCGCTTCGGTTAAGTACGGCCGGACCACGTCTGGATTAGTGAAGACGGAGATCAAAGAGCAGGCGGTGAGCGTCCGGGCCAGCAGGGCCGGGTCGTCGATGCCGCGGGCGATCGCCAGCGCTAGTTGGGCCTCACCGAGGCTGTCCGTTCCGTTGGCGAAATGCTGGAGCAGGGCGTGGTCGGCGAGCGCCCGGGCCCGCACGTTGGCTTCGAGGTCGAGCGCGCTCTGCTCGGCCAGGACGGTGTCGAACCAAGCCAGCCCTTCCCGATGGCCCCGCGCTAGCCATAGCGGCGGCAGGGAGGACGCGAGCTGCAACGCCAACTCGATCTCGGAGTTCTCCCGGCTCCACTCGAACGCGGCGCGCAGGTTGTCGATCTCGGTTTCGGCCTGCTCGAGAAGCTGCTCGTAATCACGCCCTGCCGGCGGGTCGAGCAATCCCGCCAGTGCGGTGTAGTAGTCGCGGTGGCGGGATCGCACGGCGTCGGCCTCGCCCGACTCGCTGAGCTTTTCCAGGGCGTACTGGCGCACCGTTTCGAGCAACCGGTACCGCGTTGCGCCACCGGCGTTTCGGCCACTACAAGCGACCTGTCCACCAGCAGGGTGAGCAGATCCAGCACCTGGAAGCGCTCCACATCGCCGGATCGGGCGACAGCTTGGGCGGCGTCTAGATCAAAGCCTCCCATAAACGCCGCAAGCCGACGGAAAAGCACGCGTTCGGGCTCGGTCAATAGCGCATACGACCAATCCACCGAGGCACGCAGAGTCTGCTGGCGTCGCACGGCGGTTCGCGCACCACCGGTCAGCAGCCGGAACCGATCGTGCAAGCTGTCGAGGATCTCGGCCAACGACATCGCCCGCACCCGCGCGGCCGCAAGCTCGATCGCCAGCGGCATGCCGTCTAAGCGCCGGCAGATCTCGGCCACCACGGCGGCGTTGTCATCGGTGACGGCGAAGCCGGTCTGCGCCAGGCGAGCGCGCTCAGCGAACAACTCGACCGCTTCGTCGGCCACGGATAGCGACGGCACCCGCCAGCTCACCTCCCCAGCGACGCCGATCGGCGCGCGGCTGGTCGCGAGCAACGTCAGCCCCGGCGCCCCTCCCAGCAGCGCGACGACCAGTTGGGCGCATGCGTCGAGCAGGTGTTCGCAGTTGTCCAGCACCACCAGCAGCTGGCGGTCGCGGACAAACCGCAGCAGCGTATCCATGGTCGATCGGCCCGGCTGGTCGGGCAGTCCGAGGGACCGAGCGGCCGTAATAGGGACCAGACCGGGATCGGTGATGGGAGCGAGGTCCACGTACCAAACTCCATCGGCATATTCGGTCGCCAACTGGCTCGCCACTTGGAGGGCAAGGCGCGTCTTGCCTGACCCACCTGCTCCGGTCAGGGTGACGAGCCTGCTCTCAGCCAGGAACTTGCGCACCTCGGTCAGCTGCGTTCCGCGGCCCACAAAACTAGTGAATTGCGACGGAAGATTATGCGCAGCAACACTTTTGGTCGTGCGAAGTGGCGGAAACTCATTGCGCAGATCCGGATGGCACAACTGCACCACCCGTTCCGGGCGGGCAACACCACGGAGCTCATGCGTGCCCAGATCGGTCAGCCACGCATCGGCGGGCAGCGCATCAACAACTAGATCCTCGGTTGTGCCCGACAGCACCGTCTGACCGCCGTGGGCCAGATCGCGCAGCCGCGCCGTGCGGTTGATGGTGGGCCCGAAGTAATTACCCTCATCGCGCAACTGCACCTCACCGGTATGGACACCAATCCGCAAGCTGATCGGCGCCAGCGGCGCCCGCTGCAGTCCCAGCGCACACGCCACCGCGTCACTGGCCCGGGCGAACGCCACGACAAAGCTGTCGCCCTCACCCTGCTCCACCGGCCGCACCCCGCCGTGCGCGGTAAGGAGATCCGACAGCGCCTGGTCCAGTCGCGCGAACGCCGCCGTCATCTGCTCAGGCTGGCTCTCCCACAGCCGCGTGGAGCCCTCGACATCGGCCAACAGCAACGACACAGTGCCCGTCGGCAAAAGTCCGCTCACGCCAAGATCGCTCCAGTCCACCAGCGGTGGGTCCGCACGTGGGTCGATCTGGCTCATGCTAGCCAGCATGCGGCCAGTACGAGCCTTAAAACATCAGCGAAAACGCGTACAACCACCGCCGTCCGACGCGGAATTCTCCGCGTCACGTCCGCTCGTTTCGGCCTTTCAGATCCGTATCGCGCGATGGCTGCACCCGTTTCGGCTCGCCCGGCATCTTCGGGTAGTTCGGCGGATACGGCAGGTCACCCAGGCCCCGCTCTTCATCGGCCTTGACCATGTCCAAGAGCGGCGCAATCGACTGCTTGACGGAATCCATGCCAGCCCATGGGTCCTCGCGCCGCGACACCAGGTCGGGCACTGTGGCGATGGTGTAGTCGTCGGGATCGGCGCCGGCCAGCTCTTGCCAACTCAGCGGGGTAGACACCGTCGCGATGGCGGTACGCCGCGCCGAATACGCCGACGCGAACGTGCGGTCGCGGGCGTTCTGGTTGTAGTCGATGAAGATCCGCTTGCCGCGCTCCTCCTTCCACCAGGAAGTGGTAACCGCGTCCGGTGCGCGGCGTTCGACTTCGCGGGCCAGCGCGATCCCGGCGCGGCGCACAGCGATGAAATCCCAGTCGGTTGTGATCCGCACAAACACGTGCACACCCCGGCCGCCGGACGTCTTGGGATAGCCGACCAGCCCTAGCTGGTCGAGCAGCGGCTTGAGCACGTCGACGGCGATCGCCCGCGCCTCGGCGAAACCGGTGCCCGGCTGCGGATCGAGATCGACCCTGAGCTCGTCGGGGTGTTCGGTGTCCGGGCAACGCACCTGCCACGGGTGCAGCGTGACGGTGCCCATCTGCGCGGCCCACACAATCGATGCGGGATGGGTGACCTTCAGGGCGTCGGCGGTCCGCCCGGATGGGAACGTGACGCGGCAGGTCTCGAGGTAGCTGGGGCGGTGCTGCGGTATCCGCTTTTGGTAGATCTCCTCACCGTCGATGCCGTCGGGAAAGCGCTGCAGATGGGTGGGACGATCACGTAGCGCGGTCAGCATCGGACCGTGAGCGACGGCCATGTAGTACTCGACGAGCCGGCGTTTGGTACCGGAGGAACCGAGTTTCGGGAAGTACACCTTGTCCGGATTGGTCAACCGGACCGCGATCCCGCCGACATCGAGTTCTTCTGCGGCAGTTGGCATTACAACTCCCATGCGCGAAACGGGTCGAAGCACAACGGCGGCGCGGGCCTGCTCGGTGGAGCCGACGTAGAGCCGTCACCGACCGGCCGTGCGGCATCGGATTGCAGTCCGCTCACGCTTTGAAGTTACGCGTTCGACCTACCGCACTCGAAGCCGACTCGCGGTGGACGCGACGCCGTAAATCACCGAGACGGCACAATGAGCCGGTGGAGCTTCCCGTGATGCCGCCGGTCTCGCCGATGCTGGCCAAATCTGTTCCGAACATCCCACCGGGGGCGTCGTATGAGCCCAAGTGGGATGGATTCAGGTCGATATGTTTCCGCGACCGCGATGAGGTGGAACTGGGCAGCCGCAACGAGCGGCCGATGACGCGATATTTCCCTGAGCTGCTCGCCGCGTGCAAAGCCGAGTTGCCCGAACGCTGTGTCGTCGACGGGGAGATCGTCATCGCCACCGCACACGGCTTGGATTTCGAGGCGCTACAACAGCGCATCCATCCGGCGGCCAGCCGCATCAACATGCTGGCCGATAAGACGCCGGCGGCCTTCATTGCGTTCGACTTGCTGGCCCTCGGCGAAGACGACTACACCCGCCGACCGTTCGCCGAACGCCGCGCCGCCCTCGTCGATGCGTTGGCCGACTCTGGCCCGTTGGTCCACGTCACACCGGCGACCACCGATCTCGCGACGGCACAGCGCTGGTTTGAGGAGTTCGAGGGAGCAGGCCTCGACGGGATCGTCGCCAAACCGCTGACCCTCACCTATCAGCCGGACAAGCGGGTCATGTTCAAGATCAAGCACGAGCGCACCGCCGACTGTGTGGTCGCCGGCTACCGCGTGCACAAGTCCGACGAGCAGGCGATCGGCTCGCTCCTGCTCGGGCTCTACCAGGATGACGGCACCCTGGCCTCAGTCGGCGTCATCGGTGCCTTCCCGATGGCGCAGCGCCGGCGGCTCTTCACCGAGTTGCATTCTCTGGTCACGACTTTCGATAACCATCCGTGGAACTGGGCCGCCCACGAAGCAGGACAACGGACCCCACGCAAGAACGAGTTTTCCCGGTGGAACGCCGGCAAGGACCTTTCCTTCGTGCCGCTGCGGCCCGAGCGGGTAGTCGAGGTGCGCTACGACTACATGGAAGGCGAACGGTTTCGTCACACCGCCCAATTCAACCGCTGGCGCCCCGACCGCGACCCACGCTCATGCACCTATGCGCAACTGGAGCGCCCGATCACCTTCAGCCTCGGCGAGATAGTTCCCGGCCTCACGCCAACCACTACATGATCGGCCCTGTGTTTGCCAGGCAGCACCGCAGAATGGTGGTCGAAATGCCGCGCAGTTCAACAACACGACCATCTCGTCTTCCAGCCGCTACGGGTAGTCAGATCTGCCGGCTGCCAGCACAATTTGGAGGTCCAACTCGAAGGAGTTCGATCCGTGCAGACCATACATGTGGCCACAACCTTGCCGACCAGTGCCGACCGAGTGTGGCAGGCGATGCAGTCGCCAGCCACCTTCCTTTACGTATGCAAGGGCCTGTTAGGCGTTCCGGCGCTGCAAGGACGGTCCGAGCCGCTGCGCTCCGGCGAGCGCGGAACTGCCTGGCTATTCGCATTCCACCTGATCCCGGCCTACCGGCACACCATCGAGGTTCTCGAGGTCGATGCCGGCACCCGCACGATCCGCACTCACGAGCACGGCGGCATACTCACCGCCTGGGATCACACCCTGCACGTCGAACCGATCGATGCGCGCAGCTGCCGATACAGCGACACCGTCGCGATCGACGCGGGGCGCGCCACCGCTGCGGTCGCCGCGATCGCTGTGGGCATCTACCACTACCGGCAACGGCGCTGGCACAAACTGGTCCGCCGGCACCTGCTGCCCGACGGGCCGGCCTACGCGTCCTAGAGCGTGCGGCTCAGCTGTGCAAGAACTCCACGATGTAGTTGGCCAGTTCTTCACCGGCGTCTTCTTGCAGGAAATGACCGGCGTCGCGGACCACAGGGTGCTCGATGCCCTGCGCGCCGCGCATTTCGCGTTTGAAGATCGGCGCCATCGCCCCGGTAATGGGGTCGCCGTCGCTGAACGCGACCAGCATCGGGGTCGGGCTGGCGCACAGTTTCTGCCATGCCGTCCGGTTGGCCGGTGTCGCGGGGTCATCGGGCGACGTCGGGACCAGGCCGGGCATGGCACGCGGGCCGGCGCAGTAGGTGTCGTCGGGAAACGGCGCGTTGTAGGCCGCGCGTACCGCGTCGCTGAGCGGGTGTCGACAACCCGATTGCACGAACCCGCCGATGTCCAGCGACGGCTCGGCTTGGATGGTCTCCCGAAACCGCCACCAGATCTCCGGCATCGGCTGGTCCCCGGTCGGCAGTCCGGTGTTGGCGACGACCAGCCGGCTGAAGCGTTCGGGATGCTCGGCGGCCAGCCGCAACCCGATCAGCCCGCCCCAGTCCTGCCCGACCAGCGTCACCCGGCGCAGGTCCAACACGTCGAACGCCAGCGCTCGCATCCACTCGACGTGGCGCGCATAGGTGTGGTCTTCGCGCTGGGCCGGCTTGTCGGACCGGCCGAAGCCGACCAGGTCCGGGCAGACGACGCGATACCCAGCGGCCGCCAGGACCGGGATCATCTTGCGGTACAGGAACGACCACGACGGTTCGCCGTGCAGCATCAGCACCGGATCGGCGTCGTCCGGGCCGTCTTGTACCCATGCCACCCGCAGTTGCCCGCCGTCACCGTCTGCGATGTCGGAATACCTTGGTGTATAAGGGAATTCAGGAATGCCGACGAACCGCTCGTCGGGCGTTCGCAATGTCTGCATGGCTGTGAACATACCCGCCAGCTCAGCGCTGTGGCCGCCTTGTTGTCGGTTTCAGCGGTCTTCGCGCATGCCGGCCAGCGTGGGATGGGCCATCAGGCGGTCGAGGAATGGACGCTGTCCTTTGAGCAGCTTGCTTCTGGCGTGGGCGACCGGAAACCAGCCGACGCGATCGACTTCGGGGAACTCGCGAACGACGCCGGAACCTCGTGGCCACTCCAGCTGGAAGGTATTGCTGCGGGCATCAGTGATATCCAGGTCGCCCCGTACTGCGAATGCGGTCACCACTTTGCCGCTGGGCTGCTTGAGCGGACCCAGATCGATTCGTGGCCCAGCCGGTGGGTCGAGGCTGATTTCCTCGACGAACTCGCGCTGAGCGACGACCCAGGGATCGTCACCTTCGACATACTCGCCCTTGGGGATTGACCATGACGCGTCGTCCTTACTGGCCCAAAACGGGCCGCCCGGGTGGGCGATGAGCACTTCGATGGTGCCGTCCTGCACCCGATAGAGCAGCAGTCCCGCGCTGAATTTCGGCACGCGCCTCAGACTTTAGAAGTGCGGTATGCCGGGAATGCCACCGCCGCCGAGCCCTGGAATGCCTGGGCCTCCACCGCCGTGGCCGACGCCCGGGATGGGCGGCCCCGGGATGTTCGGGCCAGGAATGCCTGGACCCGGCACGTTCGGCGCGGGTATCGGATTGGCGGGCACCGGTAGTTGTGGCGGTGCAACCGGAGCCGGTGGCGGCGCGACCGGTGGAGGTGCAGGCGCCACCGGCGGAGGTGCCGGGGGAGCTGCGGGTGCCGGTGCCGGAG
>NZ_CAXUCH010000019.1:0-34652 GCF_964249325.1 uncultured Mycobacterium sp.
GACATCGATGGGGTGGGTGGCGAGCAGCGACAGCGGCAGCGGCTGGCGCCGCAGCGCCCGCGCCCACAGGTCCACCCGCGGCCCGGCCAAGACGTCAGAAGGCAACGCCGACAAGACGATCCAGTCGTCGCGCTCGATCTCGCCTTCGAGCTGACCGATGGTCCAACCTGAGTAGCCCGCGAAGATCCGCACCCCTTCCAGCAGTGGAGCAATCGCCTCGGGGTCGGCTTCCAGGTCGACCATCACGATGCGCCCGCTGACGTGCCTCAGCCCGGGGATGCCCTGCGGGTCGGCGCCCACCCGCAGCGCCCCCAGACACAGTGCAGCGTCACGTTTCACCGGGCCTCCGATGAACATCGTCTTGGGCTTGGCCGCCAATTTGGCCCACTGGGGCAACACGTTGTAGACAGCGGTGTCGCTGGGCCGGTTGAGCACCACTCCCAAGGTTCCGCCGTCGTTGTGCTCGACGACGTAGATCACGCTGCGCCGGAACGTCGGCTCCAGCAGGTCGGTACTCGCCAGCAGCAAAGTGCCCGATCGCACTCGGTGGGCGGCAGGTGCGACATAGTCTTCGGGATCTTCGTGCTGCGCCACATCACCATCATGGCACCAGCACGCAGTTGTGGTGGCGAACAAGGGCGCTCAGAGCCGAGATTTGTACGCTGGTTGCAAGTTGCGGTCGCTCGTGGGCTGACCGCGGCGATCGCGGAAGTAGGTCTTGTGGTTGACATCCGCGCGCCCGCCACGGTGTGGCGTTCAGTGCGTCGTTTGCCTGACTTCTGGCGACTGCTGGAGCTGCGCGTCGCCAGTCAGTTCGGTGACGGGCTGTTCGCCGCGACGCTGGCCGGGGCGCTGCTGTTCAACCCAGACCGGGCAACCAGTCCGTTGGCGATCGCGGGTGCTTTCGCGGTGCTGTTTTTGCCGTATTCGTTGCTCGGTCCGTTTGCCGGGGCGCTGATGGACCATTGGGATCGGCGGCTGGTGCTGGTCGGCGCCAACGTCGGTCGCCTGGTGTCGATCGCTGCGGTGGGTGCCTTCTTGGCCGTCGGGGCCAGCGATTGGGTGGTGCTGTGCGGCGCACTGATCGTCAACGGCTTCGGCCGCTTCGTCGCTTCCGGGTTGTCGGCGGCCTTGCCGCAGGTGGTACCGCGCGAGCAAGTGGTCACCATGAATTCGGTTGCCAATGCCACCGGCGCGGTCTCCGCGTTCGTCGGCGCCAACTTCATGCTGTTCCCGCGCTGGCTTATTGGGGCGGGCGACAACGGCTCGGCGTCCATTATTTTTCTCGTTGCGATCCCGGTCTCGATCGCCCTGTGGTTGTCGCTGCGGTTTACTGCTCGCGCGCTGGGGCCTGATGACGGCAACCGCGCCGTTCACGGGTCGGTGATCTACGCGGTCATCACCGGCTGGTTGCATGGCGCGCGGACGGTCTTGGACCGCCCGTCGGTGGCCGCCACCCTTTCAGGACTGGTGGCGCATCGGATGGTGTTCGGCATCAATACGCTGTTGGTGCTGGTGCTCGTCCGGCATATGGGCGCGGTGGCCGTTGGGGGGTTGGGTACCGCGGTGATGTTTGTCGCCGCGACCGGGGCGGGGTCTTTTCTAGCCAACGCGTTGACCCCGCCGGCGGTGCGGCGGTGGGGCCGCTACGCCACCGCCAACGCTGCCTTGGCGACCGGGGCCGTCATCCAGATCGCCGCGGCCACCTTGCAATTGCCGATCATGGTGCTGTGCGGATTTCTGCTGGGCATCATCGGCCAGGTTGTGAAGCTGTGCGCTGACACCGCGATGCAGATCGACGTCGACGACGGCTTGCGTGGCCACGTGTTCACGGTCCAGGATTCGCTGTTTTGGTTCTCGTTCATCGTCGCGGTTAGCTTGGCGGCGTTAGTGATTCGGCCCGACGGGCGTTCACCGGCGCTGGCGTTGACCGGTACGGTGCTCTACCTTGTCGGGCTCCTCGTCCATGCCACGGTCGCCCGGCGCGGGCAGCCAGTGAGCGATCGCTAAGGTACATCCATGGCCGGTCCGGGCCCGATCGTGGACGACTTGCGCGCTGAGAGCGACGAGCTGGATGCGTTGGTGGCGCCGCTTGCCGACGGGCGCTGGGCAGAGCCGACGCCGGCGCCTGGCTGGACCATCGCCCACCAGGTAGGACACCTGTTGTGGACGGACTGTGTCGCGCTCACCGCGGTCACCGACGAGGTCCGATTCGCCGATGTGCTGGCGGCCGCCGCCGCCAATCCCATGGGCTTTGTCGACGAGGGCGCCGACGAAATGGCCACCAGGTCGCCAGCGGTGCTGCTGGCCGACTGGCGGCTCACCCGCGCGCAGCTGCATGAGGCGCTGCTGACCGTTCCCGACGGCCGCAAACTGCCGTGGTTCGGGCCGCCGATGAGCGCGGCGTCGATGGCTACGGCGCGGCTGATGGAAACGTGGGCGCACGGACTGGACGTCGCCGACGCTCTCGGCGTCAAACGGCCGGCCACAGCGCGGCTGCGTTCCATTGCGCATCTGGGTGTGCGCACCCGCGACTACTCCTTCGTGGTCAATGGGCTTACGCCGCCGGCCGAGCCGTTTCTGGTCGAGCTACGCGCCCCGGACGGGAGCACCTGGTCGTGGGGACCTGCAGATGCGGCCCAGCGCGTCACGGGCTCGGCGGAAGACTTCTGCTTTCTGGTCACGCAGCGACGCCCGCTCGGCTCGCTCGACATCACGGCACACGGCGCCGACGCACAGCGGTGGCTGGGGATCGCGCAAGCTTTCGCCGGCCCTCCGGGGCCTGGGCGATGAGCGCGCGAAGCGCTCGAAGAGACGCGGCCCATCGGACTCCGGCGATGAGCGCTGTGCCGGGAGATGACCGCGAAGCGTGTTTGGCGGCCGGGCAACGCGCGCACTGGGAACAGACCTACGCCAGCCATCCCGGCCTTTACGGCACGGAGCCGTCCGCAGCCGCGAAGTATGCGATGGAAGTGTTCGGCTCCACCGCTGTCACCACACTTCTCGATCTTGGTGGCGGGCACGGACGCGACGCATTGTTCTTCGCGCGCAATGGGATTAAAACTCATGTTGTTGATTTCAGCGCGACAGCACTGCGACAGCTGACCGACACCGCCAAGACGCTCGGGCTAGGTGATCGAATTGCGGTGACAGAACACGATGTTCGCTCTCCGCTACCGATAGCTACAGCATCCGTCGATGCGGTATTCGCACACATGCTGCTATGTATGGCATTTTCTACCAACACTATTCGCGCTATCGTCGATGACGTCCGGCGAGTGTTGCGGCCCGGAGGCGTATTCATCTACACCGTTCGGCACACCGGCGACGCGCATTACCGGGCCGGCATCGCGCACGGCGACGACATCTACGAGCACGGCGGCTTCGCCGTTCACTACTTCTCGAGCCAACTCGCCGACGAGTTGGCCGCGGGATGGGAACTCGCCGATGTGCGTGAGTTCTGTGAGGGCGAGCTACCGCGACGCTTGTTCTGCGTTACCCAGATCAGTCCACATGACTGAAAGGGCGCTTAGTCGCTTACAGGGCCGTGGCGGCGTCGGCGGCACCGTCGCCGTCGCTGTCGGTGAGCTTGACGTCCCACTGCCCGTCGCCGTCGCTGTCGACATAGGCCGTGTCGTAGCCGCCGCTATCAGCGGCCAGCATCACCCGGTCGGCCAGACCGTTGCCGTCGGCGTCCACCAGCCGGTCATCAGCGCGGCCGTCGGCGTCGAAGTCGACCAGCGGGCCGCCAGTGTGCTCCACCCCGTCGAGTCCGAACCACCGCAGCTGCCCACTCCGGTCCACGGCAACCGACCATGTCCCGGTTCCGTCATCGGTGAAGTAGCTCTCCGCGGTGCCGTCGTTATCGAGATCCAGCACGGCATGGTCAGCCAATCCGTCGCCGTCGAAATCGGCCAACGCGTCGTCGCGGAGCCCGTCGCCGTCGAAGTCCAGCCCCACCGCGTCGAACCGGCCGTCATGGTCGAGGTCTAGGTCCGGCTGGCCGTCCCAGATTCTGGCCGCGCCGTCTTCACCGCCAAGGCAGTACTCCATGCGATTAACGACGCCTCCTGGCTGTTACCGGTTCCCGCGTGCCTTCCACCAGGACAGCAGCTCGGCAGTCGCTTCCTCTCGAGTCAACGGCCCACGTTCTAGCCGCAACTCTTTGAGGTAGCGCCACGCCTCACCCACCTGCGGGCCGGGCGGGATATCGAGGATCGCCATGATCTCGTTGCCGTCCAAATCGGGGCGTATCCGCGCCAGGTTCTCCAAGGCGGCCAGTTCAGCGATCCGCGCCTCCAGCCGGTCGTAGTTGGCCTGCAGTCGGGCGGCCCGGCGCGGGTTGCGGGTCGTGCAATCGGCGCGCACCAGCTTGTGCAGCCGCGGCAGCAGCGGACCCGCGTCGGTCACGTAGCGGCGCACCGCCGAATCGGTCCACTTGCCCTCGCCGTAGCCATGGAACCGCAAGTGCAGGTACACCAGCTGGGAGACATCCTCGACCATCTGTTTCGAGTACTTCAGCGCCCGCAGACGTTTGCGGGCCATCTTGGCGCCGACCACCTCGTGGTGGTGAAAGCTGACCCTGCCGTCGGGTTCGTGCTTGCGGGTGGCGGGCTTGCCGATGTCATGCAACAGCGCGGCCCAGCGCAACACCAGATCCGGGCCCTCGTCCTCGAGGTCGATGGCCTGCTGCAATACCCGCAGCGAATGCTGGTAGACGTCTTTGTGTTGGTGGTGTTCGTCGATGGCCATCCGCATGGCGCCGACTTCGGGCGACACGACCTCACCCATCCCGGTTTGCACCAGCAAGTCGATGCCGGCCACCGGGTCCTGGCCGAGCAGCAGCTTGTCCAATTCCGCGGCTACCCGTTCGGCGGTGATCCGGGCCAGTTGCGGCGCCATGTCTTCGATCGCCGAGCGCACCCGCGGGGCGACGCTGAAGCCCAGCTGCGAAACGAACCGCGCAGCGCGCAACATCCGCAACGGGTCGTCGGCGAACGACTCCTCCGGGGTCGCCGGCGTGTCCAGCACCCCGGCACGCAGGGCCGCCAAACCGCCCAGCGGATCGACGAATTCACCGGGCCCGCTTGGGGTGACGCGCACCGCCATCGCATTGACGGTGAAGTCGCGGCGGGCCAGATCGTCGTCGAGGCGGTTTCCGAAACGCACCTGCGGGTTGCGTGATACTCGGTCGTAGCGGTCGGCGCGAAACGTGGTGATCTCGAGGCGGTGATCGCCTTTGCCGACGCCGACCGTGCCGAACTCGATCCCGGTGTCCCACAACGCATCGGCCCAGCCCCGCAGGATCGCCTGTACCTGCTCGGGCCGGGCGTCGGTGGTGAAGTCGAGGTCGGGGCTGAGCCGACCAAGCACCGCGTCGCGCACCGATCCTCCGACCAGATACAGCTCATGGCCAGCATCGGCGAACAATGCCCCCAGCTCGCGCAACAGCCCGGCGTGCACGTTCAACGCCACCGCAGCTGCGGTCAGCAGGTCGGCGTCTTGGGCGGTGTCGGGCACGTTCGATGAGCCTAGTCGTGCGACGATGCCGCCGCGTGCGGCGGTCGCGCGGCCGGCTACCGGCGAGTGGCCCAGGAACGCGCAACTGCGCCAGCTACTATCGCTTGGGTGTCGGACGACGAACAAGGCAAAGCTCGTCGACGCCGGGGCAGGCGTCGCGGTCGGCGCGCGGCCGGTTCGTCCGAACACCGCTCAGCCAACCAGGCGGCCGACGGCGCCACCGCGGCATCGGATGCCGGTTCAGCGAAATCGTCCCGCTCCCGCGCGTCGCGCCGCGGACCCGAGCGACTGCGCACGGTTCATGAAACCTCCGCGGGCGGATTGGTGATCGACGGTATCGACCGGCCGCGCGAAGAACAGGTTGCGGCCTTGATCGGTCGCATCGATCGGCGCGGGCGGATGCTGTGGTCACTGCCCAAGGGCCACATCGAAGTCGGCGAAACGGCTGAGCAGACCGCTATGCGCGAAGTCGCCGAAGAGACCGGCGTCCGCGGCAGTGTGCTTGCCGCGCTGGGCAGCATCGATTACTGGTTCGTCACCGATGGGCGGCGGGTGCACAAGACCGTGCACCACTATCTGATGCGGTTCTCCGGCGGAGAATTGTCTGACGACGACGTCGAGGTCGCCGAGGTGGCGTGGGTGCCGATACGCGAATTGCCCTCCAAGTTGGCCTACGCCGACGAGCGGCGGCTGGCTGAGGTGGCCCACGAACTGATCGACAAGCTGCAAACGGACGGTCCGGACGCACTGCCGCCGCTGCCGCCGAGCTCACCGCGACGGCGCCCACAGACGCATTCGCACGCCCACCGCCGTCGGTCCGATGAACCCGCACCGGGCCGGAAGAACGGTCGCGGTCCAGGGCCGTGACCCGCCGGCGACGATGCAGAGCGTAGCGATGAGGAGGAGCGGCGCTTTGACCCAGCCGCGGCTTTCGCGGGCGGCCGCCTCGTGCCTCGCCGTAGTGGCCGGCATACTCGCCCTCCTCATCGTGCCCACCGCCGCGCCGCGCGCCGCCGCGGGCGAACCCGGCACGACCCCGTTCGTTCAAATCCGCGTCGACCAGGTGACCCCCGACGTCGTCACCACCACCAGCGAGCCGGTCGTCACCGTCAAGGGAACCGTCATCAATGTCGGCGATCGCCCGGTTCGCGACGTGATGGTTCGCCTCGAGCACGCTCCGGCGGTCACCTCGTCGGCGGCCTTGCGCACCAGCCTCGACGGCGGCACCGACCAGTACCAGCCGGCTGCGGATTTCCTCACCGTGGCAACGGAATTGCAGCGCGGACAAAAGAGCGGGTTCACGCTGTCCGCCCCGGTGCGGTCGTTGACCAAGCCGTCGCTGGCCATCGATCAGCCCGGCGTGTATCCACTGCTGATCAACGTCAACGCCACCCCCGACTACGGCGCGCCTGCCCGGCTGGACAACGCCCGATTCCTGCTGCCGGTGATGGGGGTGCCGCCCGAGCCGACTAAGACCTTCACCGACCCGTTGAGCTCCGTCGTCGCGCCCGACACGTCCAAGCCGGTGCAAATCACCATGCTCTGGCCGCTGGCCGACCGTCCTCGGCTGTCTCCGGGCGCACCCGGCGGCAGCTTCCCGGTGCGGCTGATGGACGACGAGCTGGCGGCCTCACTGGCCACCGGCGGACGGCTCGACGTTCTGCTGTCCTCTGTCGAGTTCGCAACCAGCCGCGACGTCGACCCGGACGGCACGGTCGGCCGCTCGTTATGTTTGGCCGTGGACCCCGACCTGCTTGTCACGGCCAACGCGATGACCGGCGGTTACGTCGTCTCTAACTCCGCCGACAGCAGCGCACAACAGCCCGGTACCCCTACCCGTCCCGGCACCGGGCAGGCAGCCGCCGTGAACTGGCTGGACCGGCTACGCGCGCTGGCGCACCGGATGTGTGTCGCCCCGACTCCGTACGCCCACGCTGATCTCGACGCCGTGCAGCGCGTCGCCGATCCCGGGCTGAGCGCCGCCGCGACCAGCAATGCCGCTGACATTGTCGACCAGATACTCGGGGTAACCTCCGTTCGGGGCGCTACCTTGATGTCAGAGGGTCCACTGACCCGCCGGGCCGCCGATCTGCTCAATAGCAGCGGCAACGCGGTGGTGGTCGCGGCTGCTGACCTCTCCGAGCAGGACACTGGTGGCGTCGCGAACGTCGAGCCGCGGCGGGTGGCCCCGCACGTAGTCATCACGCCGTTCGACCCGGCCGTCGCCGCGGCATTGGCCGCGGCCGGCGCTGATCCCGTGGCGCCGACCTACCTGGGCAGCGCACTGGCCGTACGGCTGCGCCATGACTCGGACGCCGCTCGCCGGCAGGACGCGCTGGCGTCGATGCTGTGGCGGAGCTTGGAACCCGCCGCCGCGGCCCGCGTCCAGATCTTGATGCCACCGGCGGCCTGGAACCTCTCGGGCAACGACGCCCAGGCCATTCTCAGCACTCTGGCCACCTCGATCCGTTCCGGGCTAGCGGTCCCGCGACCGCTGCCGACGGTGATCGCCGACGCCCAGGGCGTCGCCGCCACACCTGTGCCGATCAGCGCCGACGCTGCCGCAGCCGGCCGGTTCGACGACCAGGTCACCACTGAGATCGCCGGCGAGGTTGGGCGGGTGTGGGGCTTGACCGCGGCGCTGACCACCGACGCCCGAACCGGGTTGACCGGCGCCGCCTACACCGCGCCGCTGCGCGAGGACATGTTGCGCGCGGTGAGCCAGACTGAGCCCCCCGACACCCGTAATGGGCTGGCGCACCAACGACTGGACATCCTCGGACACGCTGTCGACGACCTCTTCGGCGCGGTCACGATCGTCAACCCCGGCGGCTCGTACACGCTGGCCACCGAACACAGTCCACTGCCGTTGGCTTTACACAACGGCTTGGGTGTCCCGATCCGGGTCCGCCTACAGGTCGACGCGCCACCGGGGATGTCGGTGACCGACATCGGCGAAATCGAGCTGCCGCCCGGCTACCTTCCGCTGCGGGTGCCGATCGAAGTGAACTTCACCCAGCGCGTCGCCGTCGACGTGTCGCTGCGCACGCCGGACGGGCTGGCGCTGGGCGAGCCGGTGCGGTTGTCGGTGCACTCCAACGCCTACGGCAAGGTACTGTTCGCGATCACGCTGACCGCCGCTGCTGTTCTGGTCACGCTGGCCGGACGGCGGCTATGGCACCGTTTCCGTGGCCAGCCCGACCCCGCCGACCTTGACCGTCCGGATCCCGATGATGCGCGGTACGCCGAAGACGGCGTTGCTGAGCGCGTGGACGAAGAGCACCGCGTATGAGTTTCGCCGGTCAGCGCATGCCGCCACCGGCCCAGCCACCGCCGCGGCGGCCCGTCCCGCCAGGCCCAACACGGCCACCCCCCGGGGTAGCGCCCCAGGGGCGGCAGGAGCTCTCCGATGCCGCGCTGGTGTCGCGGTCCTGGGGAATGGCATTCGCCACGTTGGTCAGCCGGCTCACCGGGTTCGCGCGGATCGTGTTGCTGGCCGCACTTCTCGGCGCGGCACTGTCCAGCGCCTTCTCGGTGGCCAATCAGCTGCCCAACCTGGTGGCCGCGCTGGTGCTGGAAGCAACCTTCACCGCGATCTTCGTGCCGGTACTGGCCCGCGCGGAGCAAGACGACCCCGACCGCGGCGCGGCGTTCGTGCGGCGGCTGGTCACCCTGGCCACCACCTTGCTGCTGGTGACCACCGCGTTGTCGGTGGCTGCCGCCCCGCTGCTGGTGCGATTGATGCTAGGCCACGACCCACTTGTCAACGAGCCACTGACCACAGCGTTTGCCTACCTACTGCTGCCGCAGGTCATCTTCTACGGCTTGTCGTCGGTATTCATGGCGATCCTCAACACGCGCAACGTCTTCGGGCCGCCGGCCTGGGCGCCCGTCGTCAATAACGTCGTCGCGATCGCCACCTTGGGTGTCTACCTGGCGGTACCGGGCCAGCTGTCGGTCGACCCGGTGCGGATGGGTAACGCCAAGCTGCTGGTGCTGGGCATCGGCACCACGCTGGGGGTGTTTGCGCAGACCGCGGTGTTGCTGGTGTCGATCCGGCGCCAGCGCATCAGCCTGCGTCCGCTGTGGGGCATCGACGACCGGCTCAAACGCTTCGGGGCGATGGCAGCGGCGATGGTGCTGTACGTGCTCATCAGCCAGCTGGGTCTGGTAATCGGCAACCAGATCGCCAGCAGCGCCGCGGCCTCCGGTCCGGCGATCTACAACTACACGTGGCTGGTGCTGATGCTGCCGTTCGGGATGATCGGCGTCACCGTGCTCACGGTGGTGATGCCGCGGCTGAGCCGGAACGCAGCCGCCGACGACATTCCGGCCGTGCTGGCCGACCTGTCGCTGGCCACCCGGCTGACGATGATCACGCTGATCCCGACGGTGGCGTTCATGACGGTGGCGGGCCCGGCGATCGGAAGCGCGCTGTTCGCCTACGGTCGCTTCGGCAATGTCGACGCGAGCCACCTGGGCGCGGCGATCGCGCTGTCGGCGTTCACCTTGGTCCCCTACGCATTGGTGCTGTTGCAGCTGCGGGTGTTCTATGCGCGCGAGCAGCCCTGGACGCCGATCGTGATCATCGTGGTGATTACCACGGTCAAGGTCATCGCGTCACTATTGGCGCCGCACATGACCGACAACCGCGAGCTGGTCGCCGGCTATTTAGGGTTGGCCAACGGGCTCGGGTTTTTGGCCGGCGCGATTGTCGGTTACTACCTGCTGCGGCGGGCACTGCGGCCCCTGAGCGGTCACCTGGTCGGCGTCGACGAGGTGCGGACCATTCTGGTGACGGTCGCGGCGTCGTTGCTGGCCGGCCTCATTGCTCACGTCGCGGACTGGCTGCTGGGCCTCGGTGCGCTAACCACACACGGCGGTGGCGCGGGCTCGCTGCTGCGGCTGTTGGCATTGGCGGTGCTCATGCTGCCGGTCATTGGCGCGGTCATGATCCGCGCACGGGTACCCGAGGCGCAGGCAGCGCTGGATGCCATGCTGCGCCGCATTAGCCGCGGGCCTCTGCCCGCCAGGGCCGCCGGCCGGCTCGACGATCACCAGCGTCACCGCAGTCGGGTCACGTACGCTGATCAAAGGAATTCGTTCACGCCGGGGGGGTTTCCGGTCCCGGAACTGATCCGGCGGGGGCCTCCCGATTACATAGCTGGAGAGGGCAGACGGAAAGGACCAGCGGTGACCGACCGTCCAGCCGAGCGCGCCTCGTCGGCACCTGATATCGAGCCGGTGCGGCGACCCGGATCCGATGGGCCCGGTCCTCGCCCGCCCGCATCGCCGCCGCCGGCACCCGATCGGCCCGCTTCACCCCGGCCCCCGTCGTCACCGGTCGCCGACGACTTCCAACCCGATATCCCGGCTGACTTCGACGTTGACGCGCCGCCGATGTCGAAAGCTGCGCATCGACCCAACGGTGACATTGCACGCGATACGTCCAGCACCTCGCCGAGGGATCCCGAGCCGCTTGCTTTCGACGCCCCCCGGGAACCGGCCCCCGAACCGTCGTCACGGCAAGATGTCGTCCATCTGGTACCCGGCGCCCGGATCGCCGACGGTCGCTATCGTCTGCTGGTCTTCCACGGCGGAGCTCCCCCGCTGCAGTTCTGGCAGGCGCTGGACACGGCGCTGAATCGACAGGTCGCACTGACCTTCGTCGACCCCGACGGCGCATTGTCAGAACACCAATTACAAGCAATCCTTTCGCGCACAATGCGGCTCAGCCGCATCGACAAGCCGGGCATCGCCAGAGTGCTCGACGTCATCCGTACCGGCAATGGCGGTTTGGTGGTTGCTGAGTGGGTCCGCGGCGGCTCCCTGCAGGAGGTCGCCGACACCTCTCCGTCGTCGGTCGGCGCCGCCCGCGCGATGCAGTCGCTGGCTGCGGCCGCCGAAGCCGCTCACCACGCCGGCGTCGCGCTGTCAATCGACCACCCCAGCCGGGTCCGAGTCAGCATTTCCGGTGACGTGGTGCTGGCATTTCCGGCGACCATGCCCGACGCCACCCCCGAAGACGACATCCGCGGAATCGGCGCCGCGCTGTATGCCTTGCTCGTCAACCGGTGGCCGCTGCCGGAGTCCGGAGTGCGCAGCGGTCTGGCCCCCGCCGAGCGGAACTCACTTGGTCAGCCCGTCGAACCCAGCGCCCTTGACCCCGACATTCCCTTCCAGATCTCCGCAGCAGCGGTCCATGCGGTCCAGGAGGGTGGTGGAATACGCAGCGCGTCAACGCTTTTGAACCTCCTCCAGCAGGCGACCGCGGTGGCCGACCGCACTGATCTGCTGAGTCCGATCAAAGAACCGGTGCCGCCGCGCGGGGCTTCCAGTCCGCTGGGCCCTTCGCTGTCCGGCTCCGATGAAGCCGCCGCCCGGCACCGTCGCATCGTGATGGCCAGCATCGGCGCCGGGGTCGCGGTCATCGCGGTGGTCTTGTTGCTGCTGGCGTCCGTGCTGGGCCGGATGTTCGGCGACCTCGGCGGTGGCCTCGACAAAGACCGGCTGGGACTCAATGCGCCATCGTCGAGCGCGACTGCGGCTGGCGATTCGGCTGCCGCGGGCAGCACGGTCAAACCGGTGAAGGCCACCGTCTTCTCCCCGGGCGGCGACCCCGACTCCCCTGGCCAAGCCGGCCTGGCGATCGACGGTAATCCGGCCACCGCCTGGACGACCGACACCTACACCGACGCCGTCCCGTTTCCGAGCTTCAAGAGCGGTGTCGGGCTGCTGCTGCAGTTGCCGACACCCACGGTGGTCGGCAACGTCACCATCGACACCGCCAGCACCGGAACCAAGGTCGAGCTTCGCTCGTCGCCGACACCGACACCGGCCAAGCTGGACGACACCGCGGTGCTGACGCCGCCAACGGCGTTGCAACCCGGTCACAACAGCATCCCGGTCAAGGCGGCGTCGCCGACGTCCAACCTGCTGGTATGGATCTCGACGCTGGGAAGCACCGCCGGCAAAAACCGCTCGGAAATCTCCGAGATCACGGTGCAAGCCGCGTCGTAAGTGCTGTCAACCGCACTCGCCCTTTGGGGTGAAGTGCTGCAGCCACGGCGATTCGTTACTGTCCGGCCGTGGGCTTGGGAGCGCAGGTTCGGCAGCAACGCAGCGACGCCGAACTGCTGGCCGCTCACGTCGCCGGCGACCGTCATGCGTTCGCAGAGCTGTTCGCTCGTCATCACCGGCAGCTACACCGCCTTGCCCGCTTGACCAGCCGCAATCACGAGGACGCCGAGGACGCGTTACAGGACGCGATGCTCTCGGCGCATCGCGGTGCGCGTTCGTTCCGGCACGACGCCGCAGTCAGCAGCTGGCTGTACCGCATCGTGGTCAATGCCTGCCTGGATCGGCTGCGCCGCAGCAAGGCTCACCCGACGGCTCCACTCGACGACGTCCATCCGGTGCCGGACCGAACGGCCCAGGTCGACACGGCAATCGCGGTCCAGCGGGCGCTGATGCGACTACCCGTCGAGCAGCGGGCCGCAGTGGTCGCGGTCGACATGCAGGGTTACTCCATCGCCGATACTGCCCGCATGCTCGGCGTCGCCGAAGGCACCGTCAAAAGTCGATGTGCCCGCGCGCGGGCCCGCCTGGCGGCGCTGCTCGGTTACCTCGCGACCGACCTGGCCGCCGAGCCCGTCACCGATTCCGCTCGGCGTCCGGCGCGTTAGCGTCCTCGTCGCCTGCCCGGCTCCTTTTTCCGAGGCACCTTCTGCGTCGTCGTCCGGCGTGTGCATAGCGGTCAGCCTGTGCATAACGGACACTGGGGCGGATGGCTGAAGCTGACAACGATGCCGCGCACGACGGTGCGGCGGGCTCCGATCCGCCGCTGACGGTGGAGCTGCTCGCCGACCTTCAAGCCGGTCTGCTCGGCGACGACGAGGCGGCGCGGGTACGAAAGCAAATCCGGGCCGATCCAGCCGCTCAAGAGGCGCTACGAGCCCTCAACCACGTCCGCCGTGATCTCGCAGCGTTAGGCGCAGACTCGCAATCGGCGCCCGACACTCCCCCGGATGTCGTCGCTCGGATCACGGCGGCGCTGCGCTCCGCGACTGGCCCGGCGCGACCGTCCGGCGCCGCCCATGCGCTGCGGCCGCACAGCCGTCCGACACGGATAGCTGCCGCCGCAGCCGGCGTCGCCGCCGCTGTCGCTGCGATCGGTGTGGGCACCGTGGCCCTGCTGCACAGTCCTGCGCCCACGCCGAGCGCGCCGAGCACCGCCCGGCACATCACGGTGTCGCGGCCGCCGGCAACGATTCCGCTGTCGCCTCCCGAAATCCTCGGAATGCTCCGGAGCCGCCCGGACTACGGCCCGCTGAACGACCCCACCCGCCGCGCCTCATGCCTGACCGGACTGGGCTATTCGGGCGCCACCGAGGTGCTGGGGGCCCGGCCCGTCGAGGTCAGCGGCCGGCCAGCCGTGTTGCTGGTGCTTCCCGGGGACAGCCCTGACCGGCTCACCGTGCTGGCAGTGGCAACGAACTGCACCGAAGCCGACACCGGTCTGCTGGCCGACACGGCCGTTGGCCGCCCATAGCGTTGTGCGGAACAGCACCGCCTACGCTGGCGTTGCAACACCTGAAGTTGCTTTGTCGAAGCCAGCTTCCTACGCGAAAGGCCTGTATGACCGCCCCCAGCACTGTGCACGACGTGATCATCATCGGATCGGGCCCCGCCGGCTACACCGCAGCCATTTATGCGGCGCGGGCGCAACTGGCACCACTGGTGTTCGAGGGCACCTCGTTCGGCGGCGCGCTGATGACGACAACCGATGTGGAGAACTACCCCGGCTTTCGCAACGGCATCACCGGCCCGGAATTGATGGACGAAATGCGCGAGCAAGCCCAGCGGTTCGGCGCCGCTCTGCGGATGGAAGACGTCGAATCGGTCTTTCTCGAGGGCCCGATCAAGTCGGTCGTGACTGCTGAGGGACAGACCTACCACGCCCGCGCCGTGATCCTGGCGATGGGCGCGGCCGCCCGCTACCTGCACGTGCCCGGCGAGCAGGACCTCCTGGGCCGGGGCGTGAGTTCCTGCGCGACGTGCGACGGGTTCTTCTTCCGCGACCAGGACATCGCCGTTATCGGCGGCGGTGACTCGGCGATGGAAGAGGCGACATTTTTGACCCGCTTTGCCCGCAGCGTGACGATCGTGCACCGCCGCGAAGAGTTCCGGGCGTCCAAGATCATGCTCAACCGCGCCCGCAGCAACGACAAGATCCGCTTCATCACCAACCACGTCGTCGTCGCCGTCGAGGGCGACAGCACGGTCACCGGGCTGCGGCTACGCAACACGATCACCGGCGAAGAATCCCAGCTGGCCGTGACCGGCGTGTTCGTCGCCATCGGCCACGACCCGCGCTCGGAGCTGGTCCGCGAAGCCGTCGACGTCGACCAGGACGGCTATGTGCTGGTCAAGCAGCCCACCACGAGCACCTCAGTCGACGGTGTGTTTGCCGCCGGCGACTTGGTGGACCGCAGCTATCGGCAGGCCGTTACTGCCGCCGGCACCGGATGCGCCGCGGCGATTGACGCCGAGCGCTGGTTAGCCGAGCGTGCAGAGTCCGACGGGGGCGCCGAAACCGAGGCCGGCACCGACACCGATCTGATTGGAGTACCGAGATGACCGAGAACACCAGCGCCCCAGTCGAAGTCTCCGACGCTTCCTTCGCGACGGAGGTGTTGTCCAGCAAAACGCCTGTGCTCGTTGATTTTTGGGCGACGTGGTGTGGGCCGTGCCGGATGGTGGCGCCGGTGCTCGAGGAAATCGCCGCCGAGAAGGCCGGGCAGCTCACGGTCGCCAAACTCGACGTCGACGCCAACCCGGAGACCGCCCGCGATTTCCAGGTGGTCTCGATCCCCACACTGATCCTGTTCAAGGACGGTCAGCCCGTCAAACGGATCGTCGGCGCCAAGGGTAAGGCCGCGCTGCTGCGCGAGCTTTCCGACGTGGTTCCCAGCCCCCAGTAGCACAGTGCGGCCGGCTGTATCTCGCGGCGATTGGCCTGGCGTTTTCTTAAATTCGAGAAGCGTCTGCGACAATACCGCCTAGCCTGTCAAGCATCGGCAGCACCAGTCGGGCTGGCTCACCGGAGGGTCCTGGCATGTCGAATCCGCATCGTGGTGTCGGCGACGAGCTACGCTGCGGCGACCGCAGCGCAGCCGTTACCGAGATCCGCGCCACGCTGGCATCGCTGGGATATCTGCACGGTCCCGAGGCAGACCTCACCACCGGAAAGCAAGTGGCGCTCGACATATTCGACGCCGAACTCGATCAGGCGGTGCGAGCCTTCCAGCAACAACGCGGGCTGCTGGTGGACGGCATCGTCGGCGAGGCGACCTATCGCGCGTTGAAAGAGGCGTCCTACCGGCTCGGGGCCCGTACACTATTTCATCAGTTCGGCGCACCGATGTACGGCGACGACGTCGCCACGCTGCAGTCCCGGCTGCAAGATCTCGGGTTTTATACCGGTCTGGTGGACGGATACTTCGGGTTGCAGACGCACAATGCGCTGATGTCTTATCAACGCGAATACGGTCTCTACGCCGACGGTATCTGCGGCCCAGAAACGTTGCGTTCCTTGGATTTTCTCGCATCGCGCGTCACCGGAGGCTCTCCACACGCCATTCGTGAAGAAGAGCTTGTTCGTCGTTCCGGCCCGAAACTGTCTGGCAAGCGGATCATTATCGATCCCGGCCGCGGCGGCGCCGACCACGGACTGATCACTCAAGGTACAGCCGGACCCATTAGCGAGGCCGACATACTGTGGGACTTGGCAAGTCGGCTCGAGGGCCGGATGACTGCCATCGGAATGGAGACGTTTCTGTCCCGCCCGCCCAACCACAGCCCGACGGATGCCGAGCGGGCTGCCACCGCCAACGCCGTCGGCGCCGACCTGATGATCAGCCTGCGCTGTGCAAGCCTGGCCAGCCCATCGGCCAACGGGGTGGCTTCCTTCCACTTCGGCAATTCGCACGGGTCGGTCTCGACAATCGGCCGCATGCTCGCCGATTTCATCCAGCGAGAAGTTGTGGCGCGCACCGGTTTACGCGATTGTCGCATTCACGGCAGAACCTGGGATCTGTTGCGACTTACCAGGATGCCGACCGTTCAGGTCGACATCGGCTACATCACCAATCCGCATGACCGAGCGAAGCTGGTCACGCCGCAGACCAGAGACGCCATCGCAGAGGGCATCCTTGCCGCGGTCAAGCGGCTCTACCTGCTTGGTAAAAACGACCGGCCGACTGGAACGTTCACCTTTGCCGAGCTGCTGGCCCACGAGCTTGCAGTGGAGCAGGCGAGCCGCATCAGCGGTTCGTAGGCGACGCGCCCGCCGCCACGGGCTGCTGCAGCTGTGCATTCTCCAGCAGCCGCTCCAACGCCGCTTCCACCTCGGCCTTCCAACCCAAGCCTTTGTCGAGTTCCAGGCGTAGCCGCGGGAAGTACCGGTGCGGGGCCACCACGACGAACCCCGCGGTCTGCAGGAAATCCGCGTCAATGATGCAGTGGTCCACCGAACAGTCACCGATCGCCGCCAGCACTGGCCGGACCTCCGGCTCAGCGGTGTGGGCATCCTGAAGCTCGCTGACCGCCTCGGTGCGGCCGAATGCCTCCAACGCCCGGACGCCGCGGCGCACCAACTCATCGACCACTCGAGCGACAAGGCTGTGCCGCAGGTCCTCGGCAGCCTGCGGCTCCACCCCCATCGAGGTCAGCAGCACCGCATCGGCCGAGACCGGAGCGGTCGGAAAGCGCTGCGCCCGCGGCACCACCCGCGGCGGCGCATAGAGCACGTACCCCACGCAGGGTGGTTCGCTGTTCCCGCACTTAGCCGGGTCTGCGGTCGCCACCTGACCGCACGAGCCCCATTCCAGCATCACCATCGACAGCCAGGCTTCCTTCTCGAATTCCGGGTCGGTCAGGTGGTCGTCGGCGTGCAGCGCTGCGGGATCGACCTCCCAGTAGACGCAGCGACGCGCATGCTTGGGCAGGTGCTCGAACGCTTCGAGTCGCAGCGGTGTGATACGGGCAGACACTAGACTTCCCGGCCTCCGCGCGGTGTTGGCGCTGACGACGCTACTCGGGCCGCCCCCACACGCATCGTTAGCGCTGATGACGCCGGGCTTCTTCGGAGCCCGACCAAGCATCGGCGTGCGGCTGCAGCTGGCGGCCGTGCCGCTCGGGCTATCCGACCCACGCCGTCGCAGGGGTGTGCCACGTGCCTCGCTCCCCTTTCACGCCGGTCTCGCTGGCAGGAATTCGCCAAGCGCGGCCGCACGGTCGACACCCGGAATACGCCTACAGCACTTCCAGGATAGGAGAGGTACTCGGTGCCCGGCCAGTACAACCGCTCGATGACCCCCGCCCCAGGCCCTAGCCGAAACTTATTGCCCTGCAGGGTAATCCGACGGTGGCATAGGGCCGGAATCGGCCGCGCGTCACAGTGACGGAACTACACCGTGTCGTTGGTCATGCCTGGGCAGCGTCCATCAGCCCGACGATGCGCTGCAGGTCGTCCACGGAGCCGAACTCGACCACGATCTTGCCCTTACGTTTACCGAGGCTGACCGTGACGCGGGTATCCAACGCGCCGGAGAGCCGCTCAGCAATGTCTTGCAGACCCGGCATCTGGATCGGCTTGCGCCTCGGCTGGGCCGGCGCAGGACCATCATCACGGTTGGCCAATGTCACCGCTTCCTCGGTCGCACGCACCGACATGCCCTCGGCGACAATTCTGGCTGCCAGCTCCTCTTGGGCTTCGGGGCCGCCCTCCAGCGCCAGCAGCGCACGGGCATGTCCCGCGGAGAGCACACCGGCGGCTACCCGCCGCTGAACGGCAATCGGTAGCCGCAGCAACCGGATCATGTTGGTGATCAGCGGGCGGGACCGACCGATGCGGGCCGCCAGCTCGTCGTGGGTAACACCGAACTCGTCCAGCAGCTGCTGGTAAGCCGCTGCCTCTTCCAACGGATTCAGCTGGACGCGGTGGATGTTTTCCAGCAGAGCGTCGCGCAGCATGCTGTCGTCGCCGGTTTCGCGCACGATTGCGGGGATCGCAGTCATGCCCGCCTGCTGGGCGGCACGCCAGCGCCGCTCCCCCATCACGATCTGGTACCGGGTGCCGTTCTGGGAGCCGTCCAAGGCCCGCACCACGATTGGCTGCATCAGCCCGAATTCCCGGATCGAGTGCACGAGTTCCGCAAGCGCCTCTTCGTCGAACGATAGCCGCGGTTGGCGGGGGTTCGGCTCGATGAGTGCGGGGTCGATCTCGCGGTAGACCGCTCCCACGGCGTTGCCGTTCACCGGGGCGTTGCCGCCGAGCACCACGTCCGCGGCCGCGTCACCCATTCGCGGCCCCAGGCTGGTGTCGGGGCTTCCGTCGGTCGGGCTGGTGGGGATCAGGGAGGCCAGGCCGCGGCCGAGTCCGCCTCGTTTGCGTGATGGCTGGTTCATGCTCGTCCCTCCGCTGCTGGTGGCTGATCGCGCTGAGCGAGTTCACGGCTGGCATCCAGATAACTCATCGCACCGCGCGAACCGGGATCGTAATCGATGATCGTCATGCTGTAGCCGGGCGCCTCCGACACCTTGACGCTGCGCGGGATCACCGTGCGCAGGACTTTGCCGCCGAAATACCGCCGCACCTCGTCGGCGACCTGGTCGGCGAGCTTGGTCCGGCCGTCATACATGGTCAGGATCACGGTAGTCACCTCCAGCCGCGGATTGAGGTGTGCCTTGACCATCTCGATGTTGTTCATCAGCTGCGACACGCCCTCAAGGGCGTAGTACTCGCACTGAATGGGGATCAACACTTCGGGCGCGGCGACCAACGCGTTGATGGTCAACAGGCCCAGCGACGGTGGGCAGTCGATGAAGACGTAGTCGAAGTCTGAGGTGTCCAGATCGGCGAGCGCGGTGCGAAGCCGGTTCTCTCGCGCCACCATGCTCACCAACTCGATCTCGGCGCCGGCCAGGTCGATGGTCGCCGGCACGCAGAACAATCGCTCGCTGTGGGGGCTGCGACGCAATGCCGCAAGCAACGGGATCTCACCCAGGAGCACTTCGTACGACGACGGTGTGCCCGAGTGCCGCTCGGTTATGCCCAACGCTGTGCTGGCATTGCCTTGAGGGTCCAAATCGATGACGAGCGTTTTGAGCCCCTGAATCGCCAGCGCGGCGGCCAGATTCACCGCGGTCGTGGTCTTGCCTACGCCGCCCTTCTGGTTCGCGATGGTAAACAGTCGGCGCTGCGCTGGTCGCGGCAATCGACCGTGGGTGGTGTGCAGAATCTGCATGGCGCGCTCGGCGGCCGCGCCGATCGGAGTGTCGTACTCGCCCGATGTTTCACGTGAAACCGTTTCACGTGAAACATCGGGCGGCGGCTGCGCTGGGCGCGGTGCCGACGGGGGCGGCCCGTAGGGCGCGTTCACGCTAACCGCCTTCTCGGCGTGCGTCGGGGCCGCCAAGGCGCTGGCGTCCGTCGTGCTATCACCACGGTTGCGGGCGGATCCAAGTAGTTCGCGCCACATGTCACTACCCTTACATCGGTCGCGCCCAAGGAGGTCATCACACGCCGGTGCCGGTTGACTTCCTCGCGCGCGCTCTCCCCTTTGATCGCCAGTACCCGGCCTCCTGGTCGCAACAGTGGCAGGCTCCACCGAGTCAACTTGTCCAGCGCAGCCACCGCGCGTGACACAGCCGCGTCCATGCACCCGCCGAACCGGTCCAACACCGCTTGCTCTTCGGCGCGTCCGCGGATGACGTCGACGGGCAGGCCGAGTTCGGACACTACTGACTGCAGGAACTGGCTTCGGCGCAGCATCGGTTCGACGAGCACCACCCGGAGGTCTACCCGCGCAATCGCCAGCGGAATGCCGGGCAGGCCTGCCCCACTCCCGATGTCGACCACCCGGTCTCCTGGGTCGAGTAGCTCAGCGACCGCCGCACCGTTGAGGATGTGGCGGTCCCACACCCGCTCCGCCTCATGGGGCCCGACCAATCCCCGCTGCACCGCGGCGCCGGCCAGGAGTTCGGCGTACCGCTCGGCCACCTCGAGTCGCGGTCCGAAGATCTCCGCCGCCGCTGCGGGAGCCGCCGCCGCAGCGACATGTTTCACGTGAAACATCCTCCGGCCTTCCGCCATGGGTGCGCCCGCCAAACTACACAGGTGTAACTTCCTTGACTTAGTCGACCAGCACGACGACCCGACGCAACGGCTCGACGCCCTCGCTTTCGCTGCGTACCCCCGGAACCGCGGCAACGGCGTCGTGCACGATCTTGCGCTCGAACGGCGTCATCGGGCTGAGCTCTTCACGCTCTCCGGTCTCCAACACGCGCCGCGCGACCTTGTCGCCCAGTGCGGCCAGCTCTTCCCGACGTCTGCGACGCCAACTTGCGATGTCTAGCATCAGCCGACTGCGTACGCCGGTCTTCTGATGAACCGCCAGTCGCGTCAACTCCTGGAGCGCGTCGAGCGCTTCTCCGTGGCGGCCGACCAACTTGTTGAGGTCGTCGCCCCCGTCGATGCTGACCACCGCGCGGTTTCCCTCGACGTCGAGGTCGATATCGCCGTCGAAGTCGAGCAGGTCCAACAACTCTTCCAGGTAGTCACCGGCGATCTCGCCTTCGGCGACCAAGCGCTCCTCCAGATCCTCGAGGTCGTCGCCATCTGGTGTCTCTGCCGTCGAGTTTTGCTCTTCCGCCTCGCGGTCAGTGGTGTCGGCCTCAGCCATGCCTCTACTCTCCTCGTCCCGTCATGCCCGGGGTGGCCCTCCTCACCGGCTCATTCCCATCGGCCGGCGGCCGTAGGCTTTTCGTCGGTTTGATTGCTTACCCGGTCACCGTTTACGTCTCTTCGGTTTGGCACCAGGGCGCGGTGCTCGGCTACCCGAAGTGCCGCTTCGCCCAACCTGATTCGGCTTAGCTGCCCTCGCGCTCGCCGGCTTTCCGTCGCCACCTTCAGTGGTAGCTTCCACGCTCGACGATTCGGTCTCCGGGGCCACCACCGCCCCGGGCGAACCGTTACCGGTCGAGGGTGCCGCTTTCGCCCCGCGCTTCGGCTTGGCGCCGGGCGCCGGCGCATTGGCTGCTCGCCGCTGGATCGCCTCTTGCTTTTTGGCCTCTTCTTCTTTCTCGATCATCCCGAACACATAGTGCTGCTGACCGAAGGTCCAGATGTTATTGGCAAACCAGTACAAGATGATCGCCAACGGCAGAAACGGGCCGCCGACCACCACGCCGAGCGGAAAGACATACAGCGCAAGCTTGTTCATCATCGCGGTCTGCGGGTTGGCGGCAGCTTCCGGGCTCTGCCGCGCGATCGAGGCACGGCTGTTGAAGTACGTCGCGACGCCGGCGAGGATCATCACCGGCACACCTACGGCGATCACCGCCGGCCGACTGAATTCGGTGAACGCATCCAACCCGGTGCGCTGCGTCATAAAGGCGCCGATCGGCGCCCGGAACAAGTTCGCGTCCAGAAAGTGCGCGACATCGGTGGGGCTGAACACGTAGTTGCCGGTCGCACGGTTTTCAGCGACCGACAGGTGTGGTTGGCCAAAACCGCCGGTGGTCCGGTTGAACGAGCGCAGCACGTGATACAAGCCGATGAAGACCGGGATCTGGGCCAGCATCGGCAGGCAACCCAGGATGGGGTTGAAGCCGTGTTCGCGCTGCAGCTTCTGCATTTCCAGCGCCATGCGCTGGCGGTCTTTCGCGTACTTTTTCTGCAGCGCCTTGATCTGCGGCTGCAGTTCCTGCATCTGGCGGGTGGTCTGGATCTGCCGCACGAACGGCTTGTACAGCAGCGCCCGTAGCGTGAACACCAGAAACATCACCGACAGTGCCCAGGCGAAGAAGTTTGAGGGCCCCAGCAGAAAACCGAATGCCTTGTACCAGAGCCACATGATGGCTGACACCGGGTAGTAGATGATGTCGAGGCTGAACCAGTCAAACAACGGACGCACTCTCCCCACGATTCGCTCGGGTGGCCCCGACGTCGCCGACACAGACAGCTTGCCCGGCGTGCCGCTCAGGAATCGGATCCCAACCGCCTTGATGCCACGGCCCGCATTTGGCGAGTCGGGTCAGCGCCAGCCAGCATCCGCGAACAAGCCCGTACTCGCTGAGGGCATCGACAGTGTATTGGCTGCACGTCGGAATGAATCGGCACGTCGCTGGCCGCAACGGCGACACCATGTGCCGATAGAGCTGGACGAGAAAAATCAGACCCCGCGCCACCGTCCTACCAGCGCGCCCCGCCGCATCGCTAACCCTGTTTCTTGTTGCGCTCACCGTGCCCGCCCCATCAGCTCACGGACGCGGCGCAGGCCGGTCCGTAATTCGTGTTCCAGCCTGGCTGACGGCAGCTCAGCGCTGCTGGGAAGCGCGCGGATCACGACCCGGTCGTGTGGATCCAACTCGCCCATGAGGCCTCGCGCGACATGACGCAATCGGCGCGCAACGCGATGTCTTTCGACGGCCGAGCCCACCGACTTGGCGATGATCAGTCCGACCCGTGGACCGGGCGGGTCATCGGCGGCGTCGCTGTCCCGGCGCGCGTGGATAACGATGTCCGGTTGCACGGTGCGTATCCCGTGCTTAACCGTCGCATCGAATTCCATTGACCGTTTCATCCGGTTCCGCGCGGGAAGCACCGCTTCAATGCCCGCGTTCGGGTCAAGCGGTTAGCGTCCGGCGACCTTTACGACGCCGGTTGGACACAATGGCGCGTCCAGCGCGGGTTCGCATCCGTAGCCGGAAGCCATGCACGCGGGCTCGGCGCCGGTTGTTCGGCTGGAAGGTCCGCTTGCCCTTGGCCACGGCTCACTCCTCGTCGCATCTTGGCACCGGATCCGCCGGCGCACCCCTGCCGGTCGGACACGATCTCCGTAATAAGTCCTTCACTGAGCCCGACCGGGCTCGGCGTCTTGCTGGCCGGCGCGGGCCCCGCGCATATTGCTCGGATCGCAGCCGTATCGCCGACTTTCGGGCGACTGTTTGAGGGTACTGACGCGGCATCGCCGGGTCAAACTTGGTGCGGCGCTTTCCTCGTAAAGGCCAACTGGTTAACTCATGCCACAGCTGCCACGCACTGGTGCACGTGTCCCGGACCAATTTCTATGAAGTCCGTCGAATGTTGCAGAACGGTTGGCACTCGCACTGAAACCTGTTAGCTTCGGGCAAGCCGTTCCCGCCCGGGATGGCACCGACAATGAAACGGAGGACGACCGCTCGGCAAACTGCCAGGCAACCTAATTGGCTGCCTACCCGCGGGCCTTGCGGACTGTCCTCGATCGATGCGGTACAACGACGGCTGTGCTGTCCACATCTGTGGATAACTATGTGGACAGTTTGCTGTCGCTACAGGTGTTGTGGTTGGACCTGGAACCAGGGGGATTCGTCGTTGACCGATGATCCCGGCTCGAGTTTCTCGACGGTGTGGAACGCTGTCGTCTCCGAACTCAACGGCGAAACCCATTCCGACTACGCGGCCACCAACGGCGACACCACCCCTCCCCTGACGCCCCAGCAAAGAGCCTGGTTAAACCTTGTGCAGCCGCTCACGATTGTCGAGGGCTTTGCTTTGCTGTCGGTTCCGAGCAGCTTTGTCCAAAACGAAATCGAACGGCACCTGCGCACCCAGATCACCGATGCCTTGAGCCGTCGGCTCGGCCAGCCCATCCAACTAGGTGTGCGCATCGCCCCGCCAGACACGACCGAGGTCGACGACGCCAGCCCGCAATCAGACGACGCCTCACTCGACCCCGACGAAGTGGACGAAGACCGTGAGGCTTTGGCCAGCGCCCACGAAAACTGGCCGACCTACTTCACCGAACGACCGCACAGCAACGACGCCGCGGCGGCCAGCGGAACAAGCCTGAACCGGCGCTACACGTTTGACACCTTCGTCATCGGCGCCTCGAACCGGTTCGCTCATGCCGCGGCCCTGGCAATCGCGGAGGCGCCGGCCCGCGCCTACAACCCTTTGTTCATCTGGGGAGAATCCGGGCTCGGCAAGACACATCTGTTGCACGCCGCGGGAAACTACGCGCAACGACTGTTTCCCGGCATGCGGGTCAAGTACGTCTCCACCGAAGAGTTCACCAACGACTTCATCAACTCGTTGCGCGACGACCGCAAAGTCGCCTTCAAACGCAGCTACCGCGACGTCGATGTGCTGTTGGTCGACGACATCCAGTTCATCGAAGGCAAGGAAGGTATCCAGGAGGAGTTCTTCCACACCTTCAATACACTGCACAACGCCAACAAGCAGATCGTCATCTCCTCCGACCGACCCCCCAAACAGCTCGCCACCCTCGAGGATCGGCTACGGACCCGGTTCGAGTGGGGCCTGATCACCGACGTGCAGCCGCCCGAGCTGGAAACCCGCATCGCCATCCTGCGGAAGAAAGCGCAAATGGAACGGCTCGCTGTGCCCGACGATGTGCTCGAACTGATCGCCAGCAGCATCGAGCGCAACATCCGCGAGCTTGAGGGCGCGCTCATTCGAGTCACAGCGTTCGCGTCGCTGAACAAGACGCCGATCGACAAGGCGTTGGCCGAGATCGTGTTGCGCGACCTGATCGCCGACGCCGGCATGATGCAAATTAGCGCGGCCACCATCATGGCGGCCACAGCGGAATACTTCGACACCACGGTCGAGGAACTCCGGGGGCCGGGCAAGACCCGCGCGCTGGCCCAGTCGCGACAAATCGCGATGTATTTGTGCCGAGAACTCACCGACCTGTCACTGCCGAAGATCGGTCAGGCATTCGACCGTGACCACACCACGGTGATGTATGCCGAACGCAAGGTTCGCGGCGAGATGGCCGAACGCCAGGAGGTGTTCGACCATGTCAAAGAACTCACCACGCGCATCCGCCAGCGCTCCAAGCGCTGACCGGGACTTAGCGTCACGGTTCACTACCGCGTCAGCAACGGCCCGTGGAGTTTCACACAATTCATGCCAGCGTCAGCCGCTCCCAAAGCCGTGTGCACAGGCGTGTGGACAAACCACGGTCACTGCGACTCATCGTGCACAGCGGTGCGATACCCCCAGCCGCGCACAGATGCCCCACAGCTGCCCGCGCTGTCTTCCACACCACGCCAGCGTCCCCACCAGCAGTGCAGCGGTGCTATCCACAAACTGCACAGGCCTTAATACTGTTACTGAGATCTCTCCATAGTTTCTTCTTTGAAGAACGGCCTTGGGACACGCGCTTTCCGCACGGTGACGAGCAATGAGGTCAACCAATGTCACCCCTGCCGATTAGCTTTCAAGATGGCGCCGGACGCTCTACGGTTGTTCTTCGACTGCCGATTACGGTCGCCATAGCCGACTTGCGGCCACAGGCGTTCGTCACCGGAGCATCCCCGTTTGCGGGGACAGGTAGCCGCTGACTTTGAGTTCGTTGTGACGGGGTGATGAAGGGACCGCTATGAATGTGGCGACGAAGGTAGGCCTCAACGACTTGAAGTTTCGCTTGGTGCGTGATGACTTTGCCGAAGCGGTGGCTTGGGTGGCCCGGAATTTGCCCACCAGGCCGACGGTGCCGGTGCTTGCCGGAGTGCTGCTGACCGGATCCGAGGACGGGCTGGTGATTTCCGGTTTCGACTACGAGGTCTCTGCCGAGGTCCGGGTGGCTGCTGAAATAGCTTCTCCTGGAACGGTTTTAGTGTCCGGCAGATTATTGTCGGACATCACTCGCGCGTTGCCGGACCGGCCGGTTGACTTCCACGTCGACGGTACTCGGGTGTCATTGACGTGCGGGAGCGCCAGATTCTCATTGCCGACGATGGCTGTCGAGGATTACCCCGCGTTACCGACTCTGCCGGAGGAGACCGGCAGGCTGCCCGCCGAGGTGTTCGCCGAAGCGATCAGTCAAGTTGCCGTGGCCGCGGGGCGAGACGACACGTTGCCGATGTTGACCGGTATCCGGGTGGAGATCTCGGGCGAAACAGTGGTTTTGGCCGCAACCGACCGGTTCCGGTTGGCGGTGCGGGAACTGACCTGGTCGGCGGTGTCGCCCGACATCGAGGCAGCGGTTTTAGTGCCGGCGAAAACGTTGGCTGAAGCAGCCAAGGCGAGCCCCGACGGCTCGGAGGTGCGGCTGTCATTGGGGGCGGCATCGGGGGTCGGTAAAGACGGCCTACTGGGTATCAGCGGGGACGGCAAGCGCAGCACTACCCGCTTGCTCGATGCCGAGTTCCCGAAGTTTCGGCAATTGCTTCCGACCGAGCACACCGCGGTGGCCACCATTGGTGTGGCCGAATTGACCGAAGCGATCAAGCGTGTGGCGTTGGTGGCTGAGCGGGGCGCCCAAGTCCGGATGGAGTTCGCCGATGGGCTGCTGCGGCTGTCCGCCGGCGCCGATGATGTCGGGCGCGCCGAAGAAGACTTGCCCGTCGAGTTCGCCGGTGACCCGTTGACCATTGCGTTCAATCCGACGTATCTGACCGACGGGCTGGGCTCGCTGCACTCCGAGCGGGTGGCGTTTGGTTTCACCACGCCGAGTCGACCAGCCGTGTTGCGCCCGGCCTCCGACGAGTCCCACCCGTTGGATCCCGGCCCCTTTCCTGCGGTACAGAGCCAATACGTCTACCTGTTGATGCCTGTGCGCTTACCGGGATAGTACGCAGCGGTGTTCGTCCGGTACTTGGGATTGCGCGACTTCCGGTCGTGGGCCCACGCGGAACTTGAATTGGAGCCCGGGCGCACGGTCTTCGTCGGTCCTAACGGGTACGGCAAAACGAATCTCATTGAGGCGCTGTGGTATTCGTCGACGTTGGCTTCGCATCGGGTAGCCACGGACGCCCCGCTGGTGCGCAGCGGTGCGCCACGAGCAGTTATTTCGACGATCGTGGTCAACGAGGGCCGAGAATGTGCTGTTGATTTGGAGATCGCTTCCGGGCGGGCCAACAAGGCGCGGTTAAACCGGTCGCCGGTGCGCAGCACCCGCGAGGTGGTCGGGGTGTTACGGGCCGTCTTGTTCGCCCCCGAAGATCTGGCGTTGGTGCGCGGGGATCCGATGGATCGGCGCCGCTACGTTGATGACCTGGCGACGCTGCGACGCCCGCGGATCGCCGCGGTGCGCGCGGACTACGACAAAGTGCTGAGGCAGCGCACCGCCCTGCTGAAGACGGCGGCCGGTGCTCGACAACGCAGCGATCACGGGATGCTGGAGACGCTTGATGTGTGGGACGGGCGACTTGCCGCGCATGGCGCCGAGTTGATGGCCGCGCGCATCGACCTGGTCAACGAGCTAGCCCCCGAAGTCGAAAAGGCCTACCAGTTATTGGCGCCGGGGCCGAGAGCCGCCGCCATCAGTTATCGCAGCAGCATCGATCTGGGTGCCGATAAAGAAGTCAACCCGGAGGTTCTGGAAGCTGCGTTGCTGACGGCGCTGTCTCAGCGGCGAAACGCCGAGCTGGAGCGGGGAGTGTGTTTGGTGGGCCCACATCGTGACGACCTGGAGTTACACCTCGGTGACGAGCCAGCGAAGGGCTTCGCCAGCCAGGGGGAGTCGTGGTCGCTGACATTGGCGCTGCGACTGGCCGCCTACGAGCTGTTGCGCGGTGAGGGCAGCGACCCGGTGTTGTTGCTAGACGACGTGTTCGCCGAGCTCGACGTGGCGCGGCGGCGGGCTCTGGCAGCAGTTGCGGCATCGGCCGAGCAGGTGTTGGTGACCGCAGCAGTGGCCGACGACATCCCGACCGGCTGGGATACCCGGCACGTGACGATCCAATTGCGCGACGACGACAGCGGACGGATCTCGGTGGTGCAGATATGACTGACGACGTCAATCGGGCGAAGCCCCCGAGGGCAGCGGATATGGACTTGGTGCGGCGCACCCTTGAGGAAGCGCGGGAAGCGGCGCGGCTGCGCGGTCATGATGTGGGCCGCGGGCGCTCAGCGTCGACGCCGCGCCGGGTGGCCGGCTCTGGGAGCAGACGAAGCTGGTCCGGGCCGGGTCCGGACCGTCGGGACCCGCAGCCACTCGGTCGGGTAGCGCAGGACCTGGCGAAGAAGCGCGGCTGGTCGTCGCGGGTGGCTGAGGGCACCGTGCTTGGGCAGTGGGCGTCGGTGGTGGGTCAGCAGATCGCCGACCACGCGACTCCCACTGCGCTGAGCGATGGAGTGTTGAAAGTATCCGCGGAGTCCACGGCCTGGGCCACGCAGTTGCGGATCATGCAAGCGCAACTTCTGGCGAAGATCGCGGCGGCGGTCGGCGACGGTGTGGTGACGACGCTCAAGATTTCTGGTCCGGCGGCGCCGTCGTGGCGAAAGGGACCGCTGCACATCGCCGGCCGAGGCCCGCGCGACACTTATGGGTGAGGCGAGCGTTCGCCGGTTGAAATTGTCGGCTCAGAGCCGCCAGAAGCATAGCGATCGGCTCCGCGAGCGTCAGGACGCGACTGTACTCGCGATGGCGATCACACGGCGCGGTCAGATAGGTAGAAACACCCCGGGAAAATCGGTGCTGCCGGCCGCTAACGGTAGACTGGAGCCACGATGCTGCTGCGGTGACTGGACCGCTCGCATGCGACCCCCAAGGAGAGCTTTCCGACCGTGGCTGCCCAGAAGAAGAAGGCACAAGAGGAATACGACGCCCAGTCCATCACAATTCTCGAAGGGCTGGAGGCTGTCCGCAAACGCCCCGGGATGTACATCGGCTCCACCGGTGAGCGCGGCCTGCACCACCTCATTTGGGAAGTGGTCGACAACGCGGTCGACGAGGCGATGGCCGGCTATGCCACCCGGGTTGACGTGGTGCTGCTCGAAGACGGCGGAGTGGAGGTCCGCGACGACGGCCGCGGCATCCCGGTGGCGATGCATGCCTCTGGCATACCCACGGTTGACGTGGTGATGACCCAGCTGCACGCCGGCGGCAAGTTCGACTCCGAGTCGTATGCGATATCGGGTGGTTTGCACGGTGTCGGTGTATCGGTGGTCAACGCCTTGTCCACCCGACTGGAGGTCGAGATCTGCCGCGACGGCTATGAGTGGTTCCAGTTCTACGACCACTCGGTGCCCGGCACCCTCAAGCAGGGAGCGAAGACCAAAACGACCGGCTCGACCGTGCGGTTCTGGGCCGACCCCGAGGTGTTCGAAACCACCGAATACGACTTCGAGACCGTCGCGCGCCGGTTGCAGGAGATGGCCTTCCTCAACAAGGGGCTGACCATCACCCTGACCGACGAGCGGGTGGCCCAGGACGACGTCGTCGACGAGGTCGTCAGCGACGTCGCCGAGGCACCGAAGTCCGCTGAGGAACGCGCCGCCGAATCTGCTGCGCCGCACAAGGTTAAGCACCGCACCTTCCATTACCCGGGTGGCCTGGTCGACTACGTCAAGCACATCAACCGCACCAAGAACCCGATTCACTCCAGCATCGTGGATTTCTCCGGCAAGGGGCCAGGCTGCGAAGTCGAGATCGCGATGCAGTGGAACGCCGGCTACTCTGATTTGTTGCACACGTTCTCCAACTCGATCTACACTCACGAGGGCGGCACCCACGAAGAAGGGTTCCGGGCGGCCTTGACGTCGGTGGTCAATAAGTACGCCAAGGACAAAAAGCTCCTGAAAGACAAGGATCCGAACCTCACCGGCGACGACATCCGAGAAGGGCTGGCCGCGGTCATCTCCGTCAAGGTTGCCGAACCGCAATTCGAGGGCCAGACCAAGACGAAGCTCGGCAACACCGAAGTCAAGTCGTTCGTGCAGAAGGTCTGCAACGACAAGCTCACCCACTGGTTCGAAGCCAACCCATCCGACGCCAAGACCGTCGTCAACAAAGCGGTGTCATCGGCGCAGGCGCGGATCGCCGCGCGCAAAGCGCGAGAACTGGTGCGCCGCAAGACTGCCACCGACATTGGCGGCTTGCCGGGCAAGCTGGCCGACTGCCGCTCGACCGATCCGCGCAAGTCGGAACTGTACGTGGTGGAAGGTGATTCGGCTGGCGGTTCGGCTAAAAGCGGCCGGGACTCGATGTTCCAGGCGATCCTGCCCTTGCGCGGCAAGATCATCAATGTGGAAAAGGCCCGCATCGACCGAGTGCTGAAGAACACCGAAGTACAGGCGATCATCACGGCGCTCGGTACCGGGATTCACGACGAGTTCGACATTTCCAAGTTGCGCTACCACAAGATCGTGTTGATGGCAGACGCCGACGTCGACGGCCAGCACATCTCGACACTGCTGTTGACCCTGTTGTTCCGGTTCATGCGGCCACTGATCGAAAACGGCCACGTGTTCTTGGCGCAGCCCCCGCTGTACAAACTGAAGTGGCAGCGCGCCGAGCCCGAATTCGCCTACTCCGACCGCGAACGCGACGGGCTGCTGGAAGCCGGGCTGAAGGCTGGCAAGAAGATCAACAAGGACGACGGCATCCAGCGCTACAAGGGTCTCGGGGAAATGGACGCCAAGGAGTTGTGGGAAACCACGATGGACCCCTCGGTGCGGGTGCTGCGTCAGGTCACCCTCGACGATGCCGCCGCGGCCGACGAGCTGTTCTCCGTGTTGATGGGCGAGGACGTCGATGCACGCCGCAGCTTTATCACCCGCAACGCCAAGGATGTTCGTTTCCTTGATGTCTGAGCGGCGACCGTCAGCCCTATCGGTAAACGAGGAATAGATGACAGACATCACGCTGCCGCCTGGAGATGATTCCACCGACCGGATCGAACCGGTCGATATCCAGCAGGAGATGCAGCGCAGCTACATCGATTACGCGATGAGCGTGATCGTCGGTCGTGCGTTGCCCGAAGTACGCGACGGCCTCAAACCGGTCCACCGTCGGGTGCTCTACGCGATGTTTGACTCGGGCTTCCGCCCGGATCGCAGCCACGCCAAGTCCGCCCGGTCCGTCGCCGAGACGATGGGCAACTACCACCCGCACGGCGACGCGTCGATCTACGACACCCTGGTGCGGATGGCCCAGCCGTGGTCGCTGCGCTACCCGTTGGTCGACGGTCAGGGCAACTTCGGCTCACCTGGCAACGACCCGCCGGCGGCGATGCGCTATTGCGTCACCGGCGAGGCGCTGGTTGCACTCCCCGAGGGCCAGTCGGTGCGCATCGCCGACGTCGTGCCGGATGCGCGGCCTAACAGTGACAACGCCATCGACCTCAAAGTGCTTGACCGGCACGGCAATCCCGTGCTCGCCGACCGACTTTTCCACTCGGGCGAGCACCGGGTGTACGCAGTGCGCACGATCGAAGGCTTTCAGGTCACTGGCACCGCCAACCATCCCTTGCTGTGTTTGGTGGATGTCGCGGGCGTGCCGACATTGCTGTGGAAGCTGATCGACGAAATCAAGCCGGGCGATTACGCGGTGATCCAACGCGACGCATTGAGCGTCGACTGTGTAGGTTATCGGCCCGAAAAGCGCGGATTTACACCCACAACCTACACACTGGGTGTCCCTGGGCTGGCAGGCTTTCTGCAAGCACACGGCAGCGACCCGGACGCCCACGCCATTGCCGAAGAACTGACCGACGCGCGCTTCTATTACGCGAAGGTCGCCAATATCACCGACGCTGGTATCCAGCCGGTGTACAGCCTTCGCGTTGACACGCAAGACCACGCTTTCGTCACCAACGGGTTCGTCAGCCACAACACCGAGGCTCGGCTCACGCCGTTGGCCATGGAGATGCTGCGTGAAATCGACGAGGAGACAGTCGATTTCATCCCCAACTATGACGGCCGGGTGCAGGAGCCGACGGTACTGCCCAGCCGGTTCCCCAACCTGCTAGCCAACGGCTCGGGCGGCATCGCGGTCGGTATGGCCACCAACATCCCGCCGCACAATCTGCGCGAGCTCGCCGAAGCGGTGTTTTGGTGCCTGGAGAACTTCGACGCCGACGAAGAGGCGACGCTGGCCGCGGTCACCGAGCGGGTCAAAGGTCCTGACTTCCCCACCGCCGGGCTGATCGTCGGTACGCAGGGTATTACCGAGGCGTACACCACCGGGCGCGGCTCGATCCGCATGCGCGGGGTGGCCGAGATCGAGGAAATCGCAAAGGGCCGAACGGGACTCGTCATCACCGAGTTGCCCTACCAGGTCAACCACGACAACTTCATCACCTCGATCGCCGAACAAGTCCGCGACGGCAAGCTCTCCGGGATCGCCAACATCGAAGATCAGAGCAGCGACCGGGTGGGCCTGCGCATCGTCATCGAGCTCAAACGCGACGCGGTCGCCAAGGTGGTGCTCAACAACCTCTACAAGCACACCCAGCTGCAGACCAGCTTCGGCGCCAACATGTTGGCGATCGTCGACGGGGTGCCGCGCACGCTGCGGCTCGATCAGCTGATCCGCTACTACGTCGACCATCAGCTCGACGTGATCGTGCGGCGCACCACCTACCGGCTGCGCAAGGCCAACGAGCGGGCCCACATCCTGCGCGGGCTGGTCAAGGCGCTCGACGCGCTCGACGAAGTGATCGCGCTGATCCGGGCGTCGGAAACCGTCGATATCGCCCGGCAGGGCCTGATCGAGCTCCTCGACATCGACGAAATCCAGGCCCAAGCGATCCTCGACATGCAGTTGCGTCGCTTGGCGGCACTGGAGCGCCAGCGCATCGTCGACGATCTGGCCAAGATCGAAGCAGAGATCGCCGACCTCGAAGACATCCTGGCCAAGCCAGGGCGGCAGCGCGGCATCGTGCGCGACGAGCTGGCCGAGATCGTCGACAAACACGGCGATGACCGGCGGACCCGGATCGTGGCGGCCGACGGCGAAGTCAGCGACGAGGATCTGATCGCCCGCGAGGACGTCGTCGTGACCATCACCGAGACCGGCTATGCCAAGCGCACCAAGACCGACCTGTACCGCAGCCAAAAACGCGGCGGCAAGGGCGTGCAGGGCGCGGGCCTCAAGCAAGACGACATCGTCGCGCACTTCTTCGTGTGCTCGACACACGACTGGATTCTGTTCTTCACCAGCCAGGGCCGCGTGTACCGGGCCAAGGCCTACGAGCTGCCGGAGGCCTCCCGCACAGCACGCGGCCAGCATGTCGCCAATCTGCTGGCCTTCCAGCCGGAGGAGCGCATCGCGCAGGTCATCCGGATCCGGGGCTACACCGACGCTCCTTACCTGGTGCTGGCCACCCGCAACGGCTTGGTCAAGAAGACCAGGCTCACCGACTTTGACTCCAACCGGTCGGGCGGAATCGTCGCGATCAACCTGCGCGACGACGACGAACTGGTCGGCGCGGTGCTGTGTTCGGCCGACGACGACCTGCTGCTGGTCTCGGCCAATGGCCAGTCCATCCGGTTCTCGGCCAACGACGATGCGCTGCGGCCGATGGGCCGAGCCACCTCGGGCGTGCAGGGCATGCGGTTCAACACCGACGACCGGTTGCTGTCGCTGAACGTGGTCCAGGAAGGTACCTATCTATTGGTGGCGACGTCCGGCGGCTATGCCAAGCGCACCGCGATCGAGGAATACCCGGTGCAAGGGCGCGGCGGTAAGGGAGTGCTGACCATCCAGTACGACCTGCGGCGTGGCAAGCTGGTGGGGGCATTGATCGTCGACGACCAGACCGAGGTCTACGCGATTACCTCCGGTGGCGGGGTGATCCGCACAGCGGCGCGGCAGGTACGCAAGGCCGGACGGCAGACCAAGGGTGTGCGGTTGATGAACTTGGGCGAGGGCGACACACTGATAGCCATCGCACGCAATGCCGAAGAAGCCGAAGTAAGCGACGACGATCCGGGTCCTTAGGCTGTGACGATACGATCCCCGAGGTGGGCATTCCCCGCTAGCGGGACCAGAGTCGGGCAGTGCCACTCAGCCCGACACGTAAGCGGCCGCCACCACCGCCCGGGCGGCCCGGGTGTACACGTAAGGAGCCGGGGGTGACTTCACCTAACGAGCCGGGACACTCCGGGCCCGGCGACAACGCCGGCGACCGCAATGGTTCACCTGAGCACAGCGGCACACACCGATCCGCGCCCAGACCGGGCCCCGGCCGCGGCACCGACACCGGCAACGTGCCGCCGTGGCAGCGGCGCCCCGAGCGGCCACGTCCGCCGCAACGCTCGACTCCCGAAACCTCCTCACCGGTCGAACCACGCTCTACCGGCCACTCAGGCGAGGTCGAGGGCCGCGTGA